>JAPUJD010000137.1 GCA_027296385.1 Acidobacteriota bacterium
CGCCGCTACTGGTCGTGCGGCACCATGACCGATCCGGTCGCCGTGCTCTCTCCGAGGTTGTTCGTCACGACCAAAGTCACGGTGAACGTACCGTTCGCATCGTAGTTATGGGCAACCACCTCACTGCACCCGCGAGTCTCCGTCCCGCCGTCGCCGAATCGCCACTCGCAGCTCAGCGGCGCGGTTCCCGTGCTCGTGCTGGTGAACTGGTATTCACGCGAGCTACCGTGTACCGGCGTGGCGATGAACGAAGCTCTCGGGATCCCAGTCTGGATCCGGATCGTCGCACTGTCAACGATGACCACCCCACCGACGCCGCCCGCCTGCACCTCGACGACGAAGCTGGTCCCACCGAAAGCGGTGAGATCGCTCTCGGTCGCCGTCAAGGTGTCGCGGGCCTCGCCGACCGAGTTCGTCTTGACCGCGCTTCCCCCGGAGGCCAGGCTACCGATGTCGCTGCCGAAGAACACCGAGATGTCGGGCAGCGGGTCGAAATTGCCATCGTTGACCGTCACCTGCAGGCGCACCGTGCCGCCCGTCTGCAGGATGGTCGTCGGGGTGGCCTGGAAGATGAGCGCGGCCGGCGTGCCGCCGATGTCGATCTCGATGAACTCCTCGACCGGTGCGCCGCCCTCGCCGCTGGTCGTCACCGTGACGAGAAAAAAGGAGTCGCTCAGGCTGGACATGTCGTTACGAGTGACCGTCAGGGTGTCGCTGGCCTGGCCGCTGGTGTCGGTCTGGATCGACTGCCCGCCGGAAGCGAGCAAGCCGATCTCGCTCGAGAAGGTCATGAACGCTCCGACGATGGGCGCGCCATCGTTGTCGAAGGCCACCGCGCGAATGACCGTCGTGCCCCCGTCGCGGGGGATCACGCTCGGCTGCGCGGTGATCTCGATGAAGGCGGCCAGGCTGCCGATCTGGACGTCGATGGTCGCCTCTCCGGCGGCACCCGAAAACGCCTGCACCACTGCCGTTCCGATCCGTCCGTCGCCCGTGAGAGTGGCCTTGGCGACGCCGCCGGCGTCGGTCTTGACCAAGGGCTCGATCGTGCCGAGGTTGGTCGACAGCGTGATCTCGGTGCCGCCGTTGACCGGCGTGCCGTCCATCTTGCGCGCCAGGATGGTGATCGAAGACGAGCCCAGGATCTGAATCTTCGAGGGATTGGCCGTGACCGTCAGCGTCGAGCCCTCGGGTGCGACCGGGATCGGGCGATCGCACCCCGGTGCCAGGGGTACGAGCAGGCCAGCCAGCAGCGCGCAGATCCGCCTCATGTCGTCCTCAGTATACGAACCGCGGCGACCGCCCGTCTAGGCTGCCCGTGCAACGTTGTCTCTGCGATGAACCGATGACAGCCTACGCTACAGGGGAGGCTATGGAGAAGGCTCCTCCTCCTCCTCCTCCTCCTCCGGCGGCGGATTGATGGTCACGTCCTTGCGCGCGGATGACGAAAGAGTGACTCCCTCGACCTCCTTCGTGACCGTCAGGCTCACCGAGTAGATGCCGGGGCCGGCGTAGATGTGTATCGGATTGCGCAGGGAACTGCCGCTACTGTCCCCGAAATCCCACCGGAAGGTGGTGGGATTGCCCCTCGACGTATCGACGAAGTCAACCGAGAAGTTCTCCTCCGGATTGGAGAAGACGAAATCCGCCTCGAGAATCGAGATCGGCACGTCCTTTTCCCCGCGGCTGTTCTGCAGCGTCGCCTGGACGGTGGCGACCCCCAGCTGAACCGGCAAGCCGCCCGAGAAGAGCGTAAAGAACACCCGGCCGTTGACCAGGGCGGCTGAGCCGGACGGGACGAAAGCCGTGGGAGCGAAAGACCCCAGCGACGTCGCCAGCGCAAGCGTCGTGCCGTCGGCCGGCGGGGGACCGGTGCGGCTACCCACTCGGACCTCGACGAGCATCGTCGTGCTCTCAGTGCCGGTCGGGGCCGACTCGCTGATGACGATGCCGCCGGGATCGGCGCTGACGCTGATGAAGAACGTTTGGCCCGACGTCGGCGGCGGCGGCGGGAATTCCTGGCGCGGCGCCGTCGGCGAGTCGGTCGAGCACCCCCAGGCGACGACGCTCAACACACCGGCCAGGGCGAGCAGGCGGTATGGATTCCTATGGCGTCTCATTGTGCTCTCCAGCTCCAATCAGGGGACGAAGTCGATCGTGAAGGGTGCGCTCTGGGTCTGGACCTCGTCGCCCGAAAGAGTGCGGCCGAAGAAGCGCAGTCTGAGATTGAGAGCGATCCGTGGGCGGCCCGTCTCGGTGTCGATGCCGCCGTTCTGAAACAGGAGGTCCGACAGCGGCGGGTTGTTGAACTGGTCGAAGCCCATGATCGGCGCATTCTCCAGCACGAAGCTGCCATTGACCGGCGCCTCGCCGAAAATGCCGCGGACGAAGGCCACTGGTAGCCGAGTGCCGTCGTCGGCCCGGGTAAAGGTGATCTCGTACGAGTAGATCTCGACGTTCATGAGGGCACTGGTCGGAAGGTTGGGGTTCTTGGGAATGTTCGAGACCGTGATCTCGTCGATCTGGAGCAGGTTGGTCGAGTTCACTGCCACCCGGATGGGGAGGCCGTCGAAGTCCGAAATTGTCAGAATCACGCCGCCGCCATCGGTCTTCTCGAGGCGGCTGTCGCAAGCCCCGACGACGAGGACGAGTGCGAGAGCGACGAGGATCTTTCCTACCCGGGTCATGAGCGCCTCCTGAGCCACTACAGATTGACGATGCGCGGCGTGATGAAGATGAGCAGTTCTTCGTTCTCTTCACTCTGCCGGTTGTTCTTGAAAAGGTGTTTCAAGAATGGAATCCTCGACAGGCCAGGAACCCTGTCCTGGCCCTCGTCCGAGGACACCTCGTAGATGCCTCCGATGACCGTGGTTCCTCCGTCTCTGACAATGACGGATGTCGATGCGTCCTTGGTTGAGATCGGCGCGTTGGCGGCACCGACCACGGCAAAGGCCAGCAAGGGTTCACGCTTCTGGATCGAGATCTCCATCATCACCGTGCCCTCGGCCGTGACGTGGGGCGTGACATCCAGCTTCAGGGTCGCATTGACGAACTGAACGCTGACCGTGTTGTTGGAGACCGTCTGGATCGGGATTTGCAGTCCGCTCTGGATCGAGGCCGGCTTGTTATTGAGGGTCGTGATCCGGGGAGCGGACAGGATGTTGATGAGCCCCTCGCTCTCAGCGGCCTGGAGCGCTATGTCGAGCTGGAATGTGTTGAGCACGTTGCCCAGCGTGATGCCCAGGGTGCCGGAGCCCGCCTGGGTAAGGTTGACCGCGCCGTCGATGGTCCCCTGATTGGGGAACACCAGGCCCGTCGTGTTGCCGGTGGCGGCGCTCGAGATGCCGCCGAAGCCCCAGTTGATGCCCAGCGTGCGGCTGAAGCGCTTCGTGGTCTCGATGATGCGTGCCTCGATCATCACCTGGGGCTCGGGGATATCGAGCGTTTCGATAATCGCGATCACCGTGTCGATGAAGTTCGGCAGCTCCTTGATGATCAGGGTGTTCGTGCGGGTGTCGACGACCACCGAGCCCCGGCGGCTCAGAATACTGTTGCTGCCGCTCTGGAGAACCTGAGCCACCTCCTGCGCTCCCGCGTAGCTGACGCGCTTGATGATCGTCGTCAGCGGCACTGCCTGGGCCTGCGCCTGCCGCAAGCGCTGCTCCGCCTCCGCCTCGTCACGCAGTTTTGCCAGCGGCGCAATGCGCAGGATGTTGCCTTCGAGCTGGTAACCGAGGTCGTTGGTCTTGAGGATGAGGTCGAGCGCCTGATCCCAGGGCACGTCGGTAAGCTCCACCGTCACGGTGCCGCTCACGCCTGGCTGGATGACGAAGTTGAGACCGCTGATCTCCGAGAAAGAGCGCAGGAGGTCGCGGATATCCGCGTCCTTGAGGTGCAGCGTGATCGGCTCGCCACGGTAGATCTTCTCGTTGGTGAGCGGCATCACCTGCGAGTTGAAGAGCTCGCTCGCAGCCCTGCCGCCCGGCTCCGGCTGCGCCAACTGGATGTTGACCGGCGGGGGCGACGCGGCAGCGGCAGGCGGCGAGGTCACCTCCGCGACACTCGGCGCAGGATCCGCCATGACGGATGTCGGTGATTCCACCATGGGTGCCGGGGCCTCTACGACGGGCGCCGGTTTCTCCATGATGAGAGCTGGCGGCTCCACGATGGGTTCTTGTCGCGGGCTCAGACCGGCGTCAGCGTACTCATCGCCCTCCGGCTCGCCCGCCGGTGCTTCGTAGACGGCCGGCACGTCCTCGTAGACCTGCTCGGTCGGGGCCGCCACCTCGATCGTCGCCAAGCTGTCGCTAGCCGCCACGTCGTCGACCAGAGTCGAGGTCTCGTTCCAGGAAGCCGCGGCGGCTCCACCGAAGCTCAACGCCAGGCCGTCGGGCAGGCCGACGAGCTCCGGAGTCGAGGGATAGGCGAGGTCGACGACGACACGCGAGACCGGATCGGGCCGCGATTTGAACTGTGCTACGCGAACCTGTTTGACGGGCTCGCCGCCGAAGCTGTAGACGCTGCGGGGTGCGAAGTTCGCGACTCCCGCCAGGTCGACCACATAGCGATAGGGGGCCTCCAGGGACAGAGTCGCATACGAGAACTCCCCATCGCCGAGGATGCGAACAATGATGCTGTCGTCGATCCGGACGACGTCGATGTCACGCAGCTGTGTGGCTGGCCGCCCGCTCGCGGTCACCGCGGTCGCAGCGGTCTCGACCCTGGAGCGGGCTACCGTTTCCACCATCACGGGCTCCGACTCCGACCTGGCAACCGGCTCGGACTCCCAGACCGTGACCTCGGCCGGGGCCTGCACCGCCGCTACGGTCGTCGTCTCCGAGGGTGCGTCCTCGTACAACGGTGCCGCCTCGTCAATTGCCGCCAACTGTTCGATCGAGCCGAACTCGACCTTGAGACCGCCTTCGGCGGCGCTGACCGAGTGCTCGGCCTCGTTTCGCGTCTCGATCAGGAGACGGGTGAGCATACGACTGCCGGCGGACTCGCGGCTGACGCGAACGCGTCTCACGAGACCGGAGCCCGACTCCAGATCACCGACTGCCGGACCCGGCTGGCTGTTGGGCAGCTCGACTACGAGCTGACCGCTCTCGTCCCGGTAGGTTGTCCAGACCAAGGCTTCGCTCGTCAGAATGTCTATGCGAGCGGCATCGTTCGTCTGCGCGATCTCGATGGCGTCGATCGTGACCGCATCCGACAGCTGGATCGACTCGAACGGCCCTTGCGGCTGTGCCGTTTCGGAGCGGGACGATAGCATCTCCGTCGGCCCTACCGATGCGCAGCCGGCAAACAGCGCGATCGCCATCGACACGGCCATCGCCGGTTTGATCCTATTCCCGTTGATACGCATCCTGCTCGCCTCCATAGCCTACGGATTGAGCCTCTTGACGACTTCTCTGAACGGGGTCATTGCTGTCGGATCATCGACAACCTGCCGGAGCACGAGCTCCTCCAACGACACGCTGACGACGTCTCCGTCGTAGAGCTTGTCTCCTGCCCTCAGCAGATAGCTGCGATCGCGATCAGAAGTCTGTATTTGCGCCACCGGTCCCTCTGGCAGCACGAAAACGCCGGTGAGGTCAATGTCGCCGATCAAGAGTCCTTCGATACCCTCGGGACGCGGCCCGCTGGCCAGATCGGCCCGGCTCTGGGGATTGAGGAGCGAACGGAACGGATCCCGACGGCCCGCCGGGTCGTAGCCGTAGCCACGGCCCGCGAAGACTGCCGCGTCCTCTTCCAGCATGGCCTTGACGTCCAGCCTCGGCGGAGCCGGCGTCTCTTCGGCGGTCGCATCCTCCGACACTGCGCTCTCCTGAGCCGGAGCGGCGAGCGAGCCGAAGACTGCGAGCCCGATCGCCAGCGCGCCCCACGGCCAGATCTCGAGCTTCGCCCTCATGGCTGCAGCTCCTGTGACTCCTCGCCCAGCGGTGGATCTTTGTAGATGAAGGTCTTCGCCCGGAAAGTCGCCGAGAGCGTATGGCGGCCTGGACTCCTCATCGTCGAGATCTTGAGCCCCTCGACATTGATGATACGGGAGAAACGGCTCACCCGGTCGAAGAGAAGAGCCAGGTTGTGGTAGGTCCCCTGCAAGCTGATCGCGATCGGCCACTCGCTGTAGAAGTCGCGATCGATCTCGCCCGCCGGCGTGAACCGCAGGAGATTGAAGTCTCCCAGCTCCGTGAGAGCACGAATCCGGCGCAACAACTCCTGGGTGTTGCGGCGCGACGGCAGAATTCGCAGCAGCACCTCCAGCTCGAGCTCGAGCTGCCGTACTTCCTCACGAAAGCGCGGAAGCTGTGCCTGCGCCGCTCGACCTTCCTGAATCTTGCGCTGCAATTCAGTCAACTTGGTCTCCTGCCGCCGGACCTCGACCCTCTGCTCCTTGAGATTCACCACATGGACCAGAAAGTAGGCCGCGCCCCCAACCATCAAACCGACGATAGCCCCAAAGTACCAGGGCTTGCCTTCGAGTCCAGTGCTGAATTCCGCCATCGCCCTAGCCTCCGCTCGCTGACGCCAGTTCCTTCTGCCGCCTCAGAACCGCCGGCGACAGATATTGGCATTCGATGACAAAGGTATAGCGCTCGTTGCTTTGTTGCGTGTCCTTCAGGACCGGTTCCAGGAACTCGGGCACCCGGTCGAGATTCTCGATCAGGCTGGCGATCGCATTCGTGTTGAAAGCCTCGCCGGTCAAGCGCAGGTTGTTTTGGTTGACGTCCATCCGGGTGAGCCAGGTCAGCTGCGGCAAGGCGGCCGAGACCCTGTCCATGACTTGTACCGGGCCCTGCTGGTTGGCCTTGAGGTCCGAGATGACTTCGACCTTGTTCTGGAGGCGAGCCTTCTTCGCCTTGAACGCCTCGACCTCCCGGATGATCGGCGCCAGTCGGTCGACCTCGAGCTGGGCTTCGGCCACCTGCACCTTCTTCTCTTTCACCTGGTAGCGCAGCAAGAGGAAGTGGGAAAAAGCGACGACCAAGCCGAGAACACCGATAATCAGTAACGCGAGATCGGCGGGTCGCCTCTCTCCTTCGCCGCCGATCCCAGCGCCACCGCCGACGCGCGCCGCGACAGGGCGCCTGGCCTCCCCTACGAGATTGACGCGAATCATCGCCGGTCAGTCCCCTATCCTTCGCAGGGCCAGGCCAACGGCGACCGAGAGAGTCGGCGCGATCGAGCGCAGCCACTGTCCGTCGAAGTTGCTTTCGCTGTACTCGATCCGCCGGAGCGGGTCGATGAACTCGATCGGGACTCCGAACTGCTCCTTGAGCACTTGTTGGAGATTCGGCGTCAACGAGCAACCACCCGACAGAACGAGCTGCGAGACGTTGTCCTCCGCAGCGGTCGCGGCGAAGAAGTCGAAGGTCTTTTGGACCTCGGCGGCGACGTCGGCCGACACCGCATCGAGGACTGGGCGCGCCTCGGCCGGCGAACAACCGTCGACCTGCTCGCCCCGCTTGACGCGCTCGGCCTGATCGAAGGACAGGCTGTACTCGCGCTGCAAAGCCTCGGTGAAATCGTTGCCGCCGATCGACAGGTCGCGCCAGAACACGGTCTGGCCGCGAGCGAGGATATTGATCGTCGTCACTGCGGCGCCCATGTTGACGAGAGCAACCACCTGCGAAGTCGGAATGTCGTAATTGAGCTCGTAGGCGTTTTGAACGGCGAAGGCGTCGAGATCGACGACGGCGGCCGTCTTGCCGCTCTGGGTGATGACGGAGACGTAGTCGTTGACCTTGTCTCTCTTCACCGCCACCAGCAGTACTTCCATGCTCTCGGCGCCGAAGTCTCCGTCCGAGAGCACGAGGTAGTCCAACCGAACATCATTGATGTCGAATGGGATGTACTGCTCTGCCTCCCACTGGATCGACTCGGCCAGCTCCTCCTGGGACATCGGAGGAATCTGGATCTTCTTGATGATGACCGAGTGGCCGGAGACCGACGTAGCGTAGTTCGTGCCACGGACTCCGGTTTCGGCCGTCAACTTGGTGATGGCGTCGACCACGAGCGAGGAATCCATGATGGATCCGTCTACGATGGCCTCCTGCGATAGCGGCTCGACGCCGACGCGCTGCAACACGTACTCGCCGTTCTTGCGCGCCTTCAACTCGACGAGCTTGATCGAAGAGCTACCGATGTCGAGGCCGACGACTCCTTTAGAGCGTGTCCAGAACATTCCCTAGAGTCCTAAAAAAGACCTTTGTTGATCGCACTTACCGTGTCCTTCCAGAACAGCTAGCAAGCTAGCAACAATGACTCCAAGGTGTCAAGGCACGCATACACAAGAATCTGCGGGCCGGCGGCCTCCTGGTTTGGCGGCAGTGCGCTCTCGGCGCCCGAATGCGCCCGAGTACGCAAGTCAGCCGCGCATCGGGCGATCGACCGCGATCACTCCGGGGATCTCGCGGACCGAGGCGCGAATCTTGTCCAGATGGCGCCGATCGCTCACCTCGACCACCACCTCGATCGAAGCGCGACCGGTCTCTCGGGCCTCTCGCGTGTCGGTCTCCATTTGGCTGATGTTGCTACCGTGTTTGGCGATGATCTCGGTGAGCCTGGCGAGGATTCCAGGCCGATCCTCGGTCTCGACACGCAGCACCACCGGGAAGACCTCGTCGCTCTTGCCGGCCCAGTCCACCTCGATCTCACGCTCTGGATTGTAGAGGAGGTTTTCGACGTTGGGGCAGTTGACGGAGTGCACCGAGACTCCCCGGCCGCGGGTGATATAGCCGATGATATCTTCTCCCGGCACCGGGGCGCAGCACTTCGCCAGATAGGCGAGCAGGTCGTCGTGCCCCTTGACCGTGATGCCCGCGCCACCGCCGAAGGGCAGGATCCGTGAGACCGCCTGGCGCAGCTTCCCCGGCTTCTCGGCCTCGGTTCCCAGCTGTTCGTCGGTCAGCACCTTGGCCAGCATCTGCTTGACGGTCACCTTGCCAAATCCGATGGCGCTAAAGAGATCGTCGACCCGGGACAAGCCCTCCCGCGAGAGGTAGCCTGCGAGCGCCGGTTGGGTGAGGAAGCGCTTGAGGCTCACCTTGTGACGACGTAGCCCGCGCTCGACCGACCGCCGACCGATCTCGGTCGAACGCTTTTTCTGCTCGGTGTTGAGCCAGTGTCGGATTTTGCTCTTGGCGCGCGTGGTCGCGACGAACTTCAGCCAGTCGCGGCTCGGTTGTCGGTTGGAGCTGGTGAGGATCTCGACGATGTCGCCGTTCTCGAGCGGTGTCTTGAGCGGCACGAGCTTGCCGTTGACCCGGCCGCCGGAGCAATGATGGCCGAGGTCGGTATGGATTCGGTAGGCAAAGTCGAGCGGTGTGGCGCCGAAGGGAAAGGAGAACACGTCACCCTTGGGAGTGAAGGCGTAGACCTCGTCCGGATAGAGATCCACCTTGAGCGCGGTCATGAAGGCGCGTGGATCCTTGACCTCCTTCTGCCATTCCACCAGCTGGCGGAGCCAGACGATGTTGGGGTCGCTCGCCCCCTCTTTGTTCGCCTCCTTGTAGCTCCAGTGCGCGGCAATGCCTTGCTCGGCGATGCGGTCCATCTCCAGAGTACGAATCTGCACTTCGAAGGGATGCCCCTTCTCTCCCACCAGCGTTGTGTGCAGCGACTGGTAGAGGTTGGGCTTTGGCATCGCGATGTAGTCCTTGAAGCGGCCCGGTACCGGACGCCAGGTCTGATGCGCGACGCCGAGGGCCGCGTAGCAGTCCCTTACGTTCTCGGTGAGGACCCGAAAGGCTACGTAGTCGTAGAGCTGCGAGATGTCGAGGCCGCGCCGGCGCAGTTTGTTGTAGATCGAGTAGAAGCGCTTGACGCGGAAGTTGATGTCGGCGTCGACACCAGCCTCGGCGAGCCGCTCCTCCAGACGGGTCCTTACCTCCTCGACCAGCCGCCGGCCGGCCTTCACTTTGCCCTCCACTGCGGTCTGCAACTCGGCAAACTGGTGCGGATAGAGATGATAGAAAGCCATGTCTTCGAGATCGCCCTGGAGTCGCGACATGCCGAGCCGGCGGGCGAGCGGGGCGTAGATCTCCAGCGTCTCGCGGGCGATTCGCCGCCGCGCCTCGGGCGCCAGGTACTCCAGCGTCGACATGTTGTGCCAGCGATCAGCTAGCTTGACGAGAATCGCCCTGATGTCCTTGACCGAGGCAAGGATGAGCTTGCGGAAGGTCTCGGCCTGCGCCTGGTCGCGACGCACATACTCGTGCTGGCCGATCTTGGTGACGCCGTCGACCAGTTCGGCGATGTCGCTGCCGAAGCGCTCTTGCAGGTCTTCCCGGGTGGCCAGGGTGTCCTCGAGCACGTCGTGCAGCAGGCCGGCGGCAACGCAGGTCGCGTCGAAGCCGAGATCGGCCAGGGTGTAGCCGACCTGTAGCGGGTGCGTCAGATAGGGCTCACCCGAGCGCCGCTTTTGATCGCTGTGCTTGTCGGCCGAGAAGTCGTAGACACGCTTCAAGAGATCGTGATCGAAGGCCCGGTCGCTCTCTTCCAGCCGCGCGACGATGTCCGCGAGCTCGACCTTCTTGGGTCGCTCCACTGGCGGCTTCTGGCGCAACCGCGACAGGCGTTCGCGTACCGACGGCATCGGACACTGAATATATCGCCCTTGGCCCGGACTTCTCTCCCCGGCTCTACTGCGACGGCGCCCGCTTCGCCGCCGTGGTTCTACTTCGATCGGCGCTTAGATCGCGCCTCGGCGCCGAACCAGTGCTCCCAGAGCAGAGCGAAGGGGCTGGCGATATAGATCGAGGAGTAGGTACCCACGATGACGCCGACCGTGAGGATGAAGGCGAAACCTCGCAGGACGTCGCCACCGAGGAAAAGCAGGCAGCCGACCACCAGCAGGGTCGTCCCGGAGGTCAACACGGTCCGCGACAGCGTTTGGTTGAGGCTCTGGTTCATGATCTCGAGCAGCGAGCCGCGCCGGTTCTGGCGCAGGTTCTCCCGCACCCGGTCGAAGACCACGACCGTATCGTTGACCGAGTACCCGACCAGGGTGAGAAAGCCCGCGATCGTGGTCACGTTGAACTCGAGTCCTGCCAGCGCGAAGAGACCGAGGCAGACAAAGACATCGTGAGTCACCGCCACCAGGGCTCCGATGCCGTAGCGCAGCTCGAACCGCAGCCAGATGTAGAGGAGCATGCCAAAGAGAGCCAGGATGACGGCCATCAAGCCACGCTGCCTGAGCTCGGAACCGATCTGGGGACCGACATTCTCCGCGCCGACCACCGTGAACGACCCGAGGTCGGCGTTCTGGCGCAAGGCCTCCGCTGCCTCGAGGCTGAGCTCGGCCACGCCAGAGAGTTGATCCCACGAAGTGAGCAAGCCGATCTCGCGCTTGACCTCTCCCACCGCCGCGGCCACGTCGCGGTAGTGCCGGCTGGCCTGAGCCTCATCCAGAGCCCGCAGCTGATCTGGATCGAGCTCGGTCAGAAAACTGGCGAGCGCCTGCACACCTTGCTCGTTGACGTCGAGTCGACCACTGCCGGTGCCGTACAGGCCTCGGATGGCGTCGACGATCTGGACACGGGACCCCTCCTCGGAGCCCTCGGCCAGCGGAGTCTTGATGATGGCCTCGTTGTCGACGAGATCACCGAAGCGCTGGATCGATACGTCCTCGATCCCGCTGGCGTTCATCAAGTCGCGCAGCTGGTCGATCTGGGGCGGGGTGGAGAATTTGACCGTCAACTGGGTGCCGCCGACGAAGTCGATGCCGAAGTTGAGGCCATCGCCGGTGACCACCAGCGCGAGCGCGACGGCAAGCAGCACGGCGGACACACTCGCCCCGATGCGCCGGTAGCGCATGAAGTCGATCTTGGTGTCACGGAAGAATTGCATGCAACGCTCCTGGCGCTCGCCGGCCCCGCCGGCGCACGAGTTAGATCGAGAGCCGCTCGACTTTCCGCCGGCGCGACAGCAGCAAATCGAAGATCCAGCGGCTGACGAAGAGGGCAGTGAAAAGGGAGGCCAAGATTCCTACCGAGAGGGTGACCGCGAAGCCGCGGATCGGTCCGGTGCCGAACTGGAAGAGAAAGAGGGCGGCGATCAGCGTCGTGATGTTGGCGTCGAGAACCGTCGACAGGGCCTTGCCGAACCCAGACTCGATCGACGACCGAACCGTGCGGCCTTTGCGCAGCTCTTCACGAATACGTTCGAACACCAGCACGTTGGCGTCGACCGCCATGCCGATGATCAGCACGATGCCGGCGATTCCGGGCAGGGTCAGCGTGGCGCCGAAGTAGGCCAGGGCACCGAAAATGAGAACGATGTTGAGCAACAGCGCGACGACCGCGTTGATGCCCGAGAGCTTGTAGTAGACCATCATCGCGAGCACGACGAGGCCGAAGCCCAGGACGCCGGCTCGTAGGCCGCGCCGGATCGAGTCCTGGCCGAGTGACGGGCCCACCGTGCGCTCCTCGAGGTAGGTGATTCCCGCCGGCAGGGCGCCGGAGCGCAGCACGGTCGAGAGATCCTCCACCTCCTGCTGGGTGAAAGAACCCTCGATGATGCCCGAATCGAAGATCTGGCCGTTGATGTTGGGCGCCGAGACGACGTTGCCATCGAGCACGATGGCTAGGCCTTTGTCGATGTTGGCGCCGGTGACCTCACCGAACTTGATGCCGCCCTCGTGGGTCAAGTAGAAGTTGACCACCGGCTGGTTGAAGTTCCCCAGGCCGGGCCGGGCGTTGCGCAGGTCGCGCCCCGTGATGGCGTTGCGTTTCTCGACCGCGTAGTAGAGGCGACCCGTCTCCTGGTCGGCGTCGTCGCGGAGAATCTGGCTCTTGATCTCGAGATGGTCCGGCAGGGATCCGCCGTAGTTGGCGACGATCTCCTCGGCGCTCGCTGCAGCGCCGCCACGGAAGGGATAGTCGACGATGCGGAACTCGAGGAAGGCAGTGTTCTTGATCAGCGCCTTGACCCGCTCCGGGTCGTCGACCCCCGGCAGCTGCACGACGATGCGGCGCTCACCCTGGCGCTGGATGACCGGTTCGGTCACGCCGAAGGTATCGATACGGTTGCGAATGGTCTCCAGGGCCTGCACGACCGCCAGCTGACGGATCTCGTTGAGGTTGACCTGCGTCATCCGGAAGGCTAGATCGTCGCCCCTGCGCTGCCAGCTCCAGCCGACGAGGAAGTCCTCGACGGTCTTGTCGATGTCGTCATCCTTCTGTGGCCCGACGCCGTGGATGACGAAGGTGTTGTCGCCCGTGCGCTCGGCCGTAGCGCCTGCGGCACCACCGTCGACCAGCTCCGCCACCATGCGGTCGAGATCCTTGTCGGTCTCTGAGCGCACCGCGTCTTCGGTCTCGACCTGAAGCACGAGGTGGATGCCACCGCGCAGATCGAGGCCGAGCTTGAGGTTGTCTTTCAGCGGATAGGCCGACAGCACCGAGAGGAGGACCACCGCCGCGATCGCCAGACCACGCCAGAGCAGACTCTTGTTCATGCAGCCCCCTTGTCGGCGCCGGAGCTCGCGATCGCCGAACGGTCCACCTTGAGGCGCACGTTGTCGGCTACCTTGAGGATGAGGGTCTCGTCGTCGAGGGCGTAGACCTCGCCATGGAGGCCGCCGTTGGTGACCACTTTGTCGCCCTTCTTGAGCTCGGTGATCATCGCCTGATGGGCCTTCTGACGCTTGCGGGCGGGCGCGATCAGAAGGAAGTAGAAGATGCCGAAGATCAGGACGAGCGGCAGGAAGTTCATCAGCCCGGGCTGGGAGGTGGCTTGCGCGATCGTCAGGGTAAGAACACTCATCACTGACTCCTTCTCCGCTTCGTCTGAATCGGGATAAAACTGAGTCGGGCTCCCTCAGGAGCCGGGTTTGTCGGCCCCATCGCCGACATAAGCAGCCTCGATCGAGGACAGCAATTCAGCCAGCGAGCCGGACGCGATAGCTTCGCGGAGATCCCGCATAAAGTCAAGATAGAAACGGAGGTTGTGGAGGGTAGCGAGGACCTGCGCGGTGACCTCTCCGGAACGGAAGAGGTGGTGCAGGAAAGCGCGGCTGGAAGTCTTGCAGGATGGGCATTCGCAGCCCTCCTCGATCGGCCGCGAATCGGTCCGGAAACGGGCGTTCCTGATCCGTAGCAGGCCACGGCGAGTGTAGAGCTGGCCGTGGCGTCCGTTGCGCGACGGCAGGACGCAGTCGAACATGTCGATGCCGTGGCTGACGGCGTGAGCGATATCCCAGGGCGTGCCGACACCCATCAGGTAGCGCGGCTTGTCCGCCGGCAGCTTCCCGGCGATCCACTCCACCACCCGATGCCGGTCCTCGGTGGGCTCTCCGACGCTCACTCCGCCGATCGCGTAGCCGGAGAAGTCCATCTCGGCCAGCTCGCGCACGGCTTGGCGTCGCAGCTCGGGAAAGACCGAGCCCTGAACGATACCGAAGAGCCCGCTCGGCTCGCCGCTCCAGGCCGCCCGGGCGCGCCGCGCCCAGGCCAGTGTCCTCGCGAGCGATTCTTCGGCGTCCCGGCGCGACACCGGCCACGCAGGACACTCGTCGAGTACCATGGCGATGTCGACGCCGAGGCGGCGCTGAAGGTCGATGACGCTCTCCGGCGTCAACCTCATCTCGGCGCCATCGACGTGATTGCGAAAGGTCACGCCGTCGTCGTCGATGCGTCGCAAGCGCGCCAGCGAGAAAACCTGGAAACCCCCGCTGTCGGTGAGGATCGGCCCCGGCCAGCCGGTGAAGGCGTGGATGCCGCCCAGGTTCTCGATCGTCTCCACGCCTGGCCGCACGGCCAGGTGGTAGAGGTTCGACAGCATGATCGAGGTGCCGGTGGCGGCGAGCTGGCTCGCCGTCAGCCCCTTGACCGCGCCCAGCGAGGCGACCGGCATGAAAGTAGGAGTCTCGATCACGCCGCGCTCGGTCTCGAGCCTTCCACGGCGGGCCGCGCCGGCGCACGACTCCACACTGAACCGTAAGCCCACAGACTGCTACTGCAGGCCAGCGCGGCGGTTGAGATCGATCGTGCGCACCTGGACGTCGTTGGGCAGCTGCAGCTCGAAGCGCCCCTCGGCGATGGGCTCGTTGACGCGGAAGTTCGAGAATTCGTAGTCCGTGACGTCGCCATCAGCCTCGACGTAGCGCAGTCGCACCGGCAGGTAGGTCTTTGGATCGACCCAGATGTCCATGCCCTGCAACCGCCGGGCGACGCGCTCGAACTTGGGCTCCATGCTCAAGTGAAAGGGGAGCAGGCGGTCGGCCGGCAGCGTCAGACGGACATCGAAATACTCGATCAGTCGCGCCAGCGAGCTGCCAGCGCCGAGATAGTCCAGCACGCGCTGCGAATGACGGCCGATCTCGATCTCTTCGACCTGGCTGAGATCGCGATACCAGGTCACCATGTGATCGCCATCGATCAGCAGCGAGATCGGTGTCGGATCGTCGTACTCCCAGCGCACGCGGTCCGGCGCAGCGTACGAGAACACCCCGGTCGCCAGCTCCGGCTCCAGCAACAGTTCGCTCTCCTTGCGCTGGACAAAATCCGACTCCAAGGTCTCCAGGTTCTCTTGTTCGAGCCGCATGTTCTCGACCAGCAGTGTCAGACGCTCGCCCGGCTCGACATCGTACGGGCTCGAGCGCTCCTGCGCGTACCCTCCCGCGGATGGCAAGAACGGGGCCGCCAGCCCAAAGAGCAGGCCGAGGAACCCAACGCGCCTCGTTGCCTGTCGTTGTCTCTTCATTTCAGTGTTCCCGCCTCCAGGCCGGCGTACCGGCCAAAGAGCGGCGGATGGTATCGACGCCACGGTTATGATGCAAAGCGGATTCTCGCACGGACCCTCATGTCTTCTCCAATCTCATGGGTCGCCATCGCGCTCGGAAGCAACCTCGGCGATCGCGAAGCCCGGCTCGCCACCGCGATCAGCGCCCTGTCTGAGACGTTGTTCGACCTGCGTGTCGGCGGCCTGTACGAATCGGAACCTATCGGGCAAGCAAACCAGCCTGCGTATCTCAACAGCGTCGTTGTCGGCCGTACCCGCCTCGGTCCAGAACCCCTCATGGCGGTATTGAAATTCCTCGAGCGCCGCGCCGGCCGCGAGCGCGGTGAGCGCTGGGGCCCGCGGCCGCTCGACCTCGACCTGCTGCTGCATGGCGAAGTCCGGATCGTCTCGCCGGCGCTGACGCTACCTCACCCGGAGCTGCGCCGGAGGGCCTTCGTGCTCGCGCCTCTGGCGGACGCCGCACCCGCGCTCGAGCTGCCGCCGGATGGGGCCCCCGTCGATGCCGTGCTGGCCGCGCTCGCAGCGGAACCGCCGAGGCCTCTCGTTTGGTCGTTCCTGCCTCCAGGGGCTTACTAAAGAACCCTCGCGGCTTGCTGAGCGACCACCCTCGCCCTGCTATCCTCTGCCGGCACTCGAGCGCCAAAGACGAGAACCGACGTGAGCGCCACCGCTTCCTTCCGCGATCCGATCCACGGCTTCATCAACGCCGATGAGCTCGAGACCGCACTGATCAACAGCCGCCCCCTGCAGCGACTGCGCTGGATCCGACAGCTCGGCATGGCCTACCTCGTCTTCCCGGGCGCCGAGCACAGCCGCTTCAGCCATGTGCTAGGCGTCATGCATCTTGCCGGCCGGGTCTATGACGCCACCGCCGCCGCCAGCGACGGCCTGCTCGACACGGCGCCCGACAGCCACGACCGGCGCTTGGTGCGTGCCGCGGCCTTGCTCCATGACATCGGTCACCCGCCGTTCTCCCATTCGGCCGAGAAGCTATTTGAAGAGCCGATCCATCACGAGGAAATGACCTGCCGCCTCATCGACCTGGACGAGATCGCAGAGGCGTTCGCGCTTCTCGGCAACGGCATCCGTGGCAACGACGTCGTTCATATCCTGACCAAGCCGCGAGACTCGAAGGAGCACCTGCTGTCACAGATCGTCGCCGGTGAGCTCGATGTCGACAAGATGGACTACCTGCGGCGCGACAGTCTCTACTGCGGGGTGCGCTACGGTAGCTACGACCTCGACCGCCTGCTGCACACGATGCTGCCGCTTGAGGATCCCGCTACCGGCGATTGGGGCCTGGGCGTCGAGGAGGGCGGAGTGCACGCCCTCGAAGGCCTCGTGATGGCGCGCTACTACATGTTCACGCAGGTGTACTTCAACGTCACCAGCAAGGCGTACGAACTCCACCTCTCCAAGTGGCTCGAGGACGAGGGCCTGCGTTGGCCGGTCGAGCCGGAGCGCTTCCTGGACCACGACGACATCACCACCTGGACGCGGATGCGGGCCTCCCGGTCGCGTCACGGCCAGGCCGTGGTCAAACGCCGCGCCTTCCCCCTCGCCTTCGAGACGAACGAGCACCTGAGCTCGGCCGAGAGAGAGCGCTTCGAAGCGCTCGTACCCGAGTTCGAGGGGCGTTTCGGGGCCGAGAACCTGATGATCTCCAACTCGGCCAAAGACCCCCACCGGCTGCGCCAGGCGAGGGTCTTCGCCCGGCTCTTCGACGGCCGGCTCTCACCGATGGCAGAAGCGAGTCACTTCATCGGCCACCTGGCCCGCATCGACCGCTTCCGGGTCTACGCCGCGCACCACATCGTCGAGGAAGTCGGCACAGCGATCCGCCGAGCCTGGGCCTGATGGCGGCGCTGCGCTAGCCCTAAGGAGGAGCCGTCCGATCCAGGCGCGCCAAGCGCTCGAGTGCCGCGCTCCAGCGCCGGCGGTAGGTCTCCCACACCGTCAGGCCCTGGGACAAGGGGAGGTGCTCGAATCCTCTCTGCAGCACGGAAATCTCGCACGCCTGACCGTCGGCGACGATTTCGATCTCGAGACGCGTGGCGGCGACCCAGGCTGGCTGCCGCAGCGTGGCGACGAGCAGGTGAGGTGGCTCGATCGCCAGGATCGTGCCCTGCTCGATCGAGTCCTCGCCGAGCTCGGCGCTGCCGCGCCATTCGAAGTCGCTCGCCACAGCGGCTGTCAGCCGAGCCTGGCGGCAAAGCCAATCTTCGAGGTGGCGGGGCTCGACCAGATAGTCCCAGGCGGTGGCGGCGCCTGCCGTCAGGGCTCGGCGACAACGCAGCTGGACGCCCGGTATGTCACCCTGGCGGATGGCCTCAACCATCGTTCGACCGTTCTCGACGATAGACCGTGGTCTCTACCTCGAGCTTGTCGCCTGAGACGCCGAAGCTCTTGCGCTCCGATCCTCCGCGCTCGAGCAAGCCTTCGGCGTAGAGTGCCACCCGCTGATTGAGCCGTGGCGATCCGAGGTCACCGAGGGATTCGCCACCGCGCCAGACCAGGAGCCGGGCGCCGATCGGGCTCCCGGCCACGATCTGCGCCAAGGCCACCGCCTCGCCGGACTCCCGACAACGCCCGAGCTCGCGATCGATCTCGTCGGACATCCTACTGCGACCGACCGAGGAGATCGCGCAGGGCAGCCTCTACGGCGGGGAAACGGAAGGTGTAGCCGGCGGCGACGAGCGCGCTCGACAGCACCTTCTGACTGTTGAGCAGGAGCTCGGCCATCTCGCCCAGGGCCAGCTTCATGGCGAATGCCGGCGCCGGCACGAAGCTCGGACGGTGCAGGACGCGGCCGATGGCCCGCGACAGCGTACGGTTGGTGACGCACTCCGGAGCGGTGAGGTTGAAGACGCCGTTCGTATGCTCGGCGTCGAGCAAGAAGGCGATGGCACCGACCTCGTCAGCCAGGTGGATCCACGGCACCCATTGACGCCCGTTGCCCACCGGCCCGCCGCCGAAGAGCCTGAACGGCATCGCCATCCGGGGTAGCGCTCCGCCCTCCTTGGCCAGCACGACTCCCGTGCGCAACAGCACGCGGCGCACTCCGAGATCTTCCACTGGGCTACCGGCGGCCTCCCAGTCGTAGCAGACGTCGGCTAGAAACCCTTCCCCGACGTCGGACGATTCATCCAGCTCCTCGTCGCCGCGCGACCCGTAGTAGCCAACCGCAGAGCCCTGGAGCAGGACGCTCGGCCGCTTGCCCACCCGGGCGAAGGCCTCGACGAGGGCCGCCGTCGATCGTGTGCGGCTCTCCCGGATGAGCTCCTTGCGCTCGGCTGTCCAGCGTCGGGCAGCGATGCCCTCACCCGCCAAGTGCACCACGGCGTGGGCACCCGCGAGCACGGGAACGAGACTGGTGACCGTCTCGCCATCCCACTTGACGAGGCCAACGCCCGCCGGCCAGTCGGCGCTGCGCCTTGGACGCCGGCTGGTGACGATCACCTCGTCGCCGCGAGCGTCGAGGTACATTGTCAGCGCCCGTCCGATCAGGCCTGTTCCGCCGGTGACTATGACTCGCATCGATCCCCCGTCCAGCCGCCATTCTACTCTCAGACCACGGCGAGCTCGTCCTCGAGCTGCTGCCGACCGAAGAGATCGGCATAGATTCCCTGCTCGATCTCGAGAAGCTCCTCGTGCGATCCGCGCTCCGCGATGCGGCCGTGCTCGAGAACCACGATCTGGTCGGCGTGGCGGGCGGTCGAGAGGCGGTGCGAGACCAGAATCACCGTCCGGTCAGAGAACTCCTGGCGCAGGCTGTCGAGAATGCGCTCTTCGGTTTCGGTGTCGACCGCCGAGAGACTGTCGTCGAGGAGCAGGATCCGGGGGCGGCGCAGCAGCGCGCGCGCCAGGGCCACGCGTTGCTTTTGGCCGCCGGAGAGCTTGATCCCGCGCTCTCCGACCGGGGTGTCCAGCCCCTGCGGAAAGTCCTCGAGGTCCGCTGCCAGACCAGCCGCGGCGGCAGCCGCGAGGACATCGTCCACCGACGCCTCGGGGCGGCCGAGGGCGATATTCTCGCTCACCGAGGCCGAGAACAGGATCGTCTCCTGGGGCACGGCGGCGATCGCCTGGCGCAGGCTGGCCAGGGGCAGCGCGCGGACATCGTGGCCATCGATGAATACGGTCCCCGCGGGCGGCTGCAGCAGCCGCGGTATCAGCGACAAGAGAGTGCTCTTGCCGCTGCCGGTGCGACCGACCTGAGCCAGCGTGGTGCCGGCCGGCACGTCGAGGGTGATGTCGCGCAGGACGGTAGACTCGGAGGCGTAGCTGAAGTCGAGGTGGTCGAAGCGCACCGCCCCTTCGAGCACGGCGACGGGCGCCGCGGTCTGCTCGTCGCGGATTTCCGGCACCGTCCGCAGCACCTCGAGAATGCGGCCCAAAGACGCGCTGCCGCGCTGCGCCAGGTTGATCACCCAGCCGATGGCGATCATCGGCCACACCAGCCGGGAGAGGAAGAAGTTGAAGGTCACGAACTCCCCAACCGTAAGCTCTTCGGCCATGACCAATCGACCGCCGTACCAGAGCACTGCCACGAAACCGATTCCGACCAGCAACTGGAGCAGAGGGCGGAACGCCGAGTCCCAGTGAATCAACCGGCTGCTGCGGCGCACGTACTCCTCGTTGGCGCGCACGAACTGAGCGATCTCGCTCTGTTCTCGCGCGTAGGCGCGCACGACCCGAACGCCGGCGAGGTTCTCCTGCACCCGCGTCGACAGCGCCGCGAACTGCTCCTGGACCCGTTCGAAGAGGCCGTGGATCCGGTCGCCGAAGAACCTGGTGCTGAAAGCGACGAGCGGCATCGTCGCCAGAGCCAGCAGGGTCAAGCGGCCGTGTAGATGCGTCATGAAGGCGAGCGCCCCTACCGCCGTGAAGATCGTGCTGCCGCTGTACATGATCGCCGGCCCGCAGACCATCCTCACCGCCTGTAGGTCGTTGGTGCCCCGCGCCATCAGGTCGCCGGTGTGACTGCGCTGGTAGAAAGATAGCGGCAGCTCGAGGAGACGGCCGAAGTACTCCTGCCGCAGGTCGTATTCGACGTCGCGCGAGAGCGCCACCAGGGTCATGCGCTGGGCGAAGCTGAGCAAGCCCTGGAGAGCGGCGACGCCGACCAAAACGACGCCGTAGACCATCAAGAGACGCGGCGACACGGCCTCGCTCAGAGCATCGACCGCGCGACCGACCACCACCGGGTGCACGAGCCCGACCATCGCCATGGCGAAGTTCGCGCTGATGCCGAGGACGAGCTTGGCGGGATGACGCAGCAAGTACTGCCGCAGGGCCGCGAGGTTGCTCATGCGCCGTCGGACCCAGGCTCCGGCTCGACTTCCTTGGCGGCGGCAATGATGCCGGCCCGACCCGCGGGATGCAGCAGAGCGACCTCATGGGTCAGGCGCCGCCGTGCGATCAATCTGATGATCGGTCGCCCCTCGGTCACGAACTTGGCCTCGTAGTTGGTGCGGGCGCCGTCGGGCCAGAGCTGGTCGACGATCTCGAGGTCGACTGCCGGATGGGCTGCCAAGAGCTCACGGACGGCGGCTCCGTAGTCGAGAAAGTCGCTGGCGAAGTACAGGCTGCCGCCAGGGCGCAGCAGGCCGAGCGGCAGATCGACGGTCAGCGGGTCGAAGAGCCGCCGCTTTTGATGCCGGCCCTTCGGCCATGGGTCGGGGAAATAGACGTGCACCGCTTCGGCCCAGCCGGCGCCGAGTACCGCCGCCATCAGATAGATCGCCTCGCCCCGGATCAGGGCAAGGTTGGTGAGACCCTTCTCGGACGCCCGATCACGGGCCAGGCGGTAGTACTGAGAGGCGACCTCGACCCCGAGGAAGCGAAGCTGCCGATGCTCTCCGGCCCGTCGCACCAGGTAGCGCCCCTTGCCGAAGCCTAGCTCCACCTCCCAGTGGCCAACTCCCTTCACCAGCTCGTCCCGCCGCAGCGGCGCCGGCAGCTCCCGCAGGTCGCGCTCGGCACCGCCGGCCCACACTATCGTCGGCCGCATCTACAGAAGCTCGTCGCGCTGGGCGGCGGACAACGCCTCGACGAAGCGCTGGACCTCCTGAGCGCGCTCCTTCGGCAGCACCACCACCGTGTCGGCCGTGCGCACCACGATCAGACCGGAGACGCCCAGGACAGCGATCTGACCCTCCGCGGCCCACAGGAGATTGTCCGCCGCGTCCAGGCTGAGAACGTCTCCGTGGCTGGTATTGCTGGCCTCGTCGCGCACCAGGATCTCGCCCAACGAAGCCCATGAGCCCAGATCGCTCCAGCCGCAATCGAGCGGCAGCGTGGCAAGATCCTCGAGGCGCTCCATCACCGCGTAGTCGATCGAGATCGACGGCAGCTCGCCGTAGAGCTCGGCGGTGCGCTCGGGAGCCGCCGCGATCGCCTCCAGCCCCGCGCCAATGACCGGCTCGAGGCGGGCCAGGTGGGCCAGCAGAGTGGAGCCACGGAAGACGAAGATGCCGGCATTCCAGAGGTAGTCGCCTGACTCGACGAAGCGCTCGGCTGCCGCCCGGTCGGGCTTCTCGGTGAAGCGCCTCACGCGACGCAGACCGGCTTCGGGGTCGAGAACGGAACCGAGCTCGAGATACCCGTAGCCCGTCTCTACCCGACTCGGGGTGACTCCCAGGGTCATGACCCGGTCATCCCGCGCGACCACGCTGGCGGCGCTTTCGAGCGCCGCGCGGAAGCCGGCAGCATTCTCGACGCGATGATCGGCCGGCAAGACAGCGACCACGCCGCCCTGCATCGCTACCGGCATCAAACGCAGCGCCCACCCGATCGCCGGCGCCGTGTTGCGGGCGGTCGGTTCGGCCAGCACTTGCTCGGGCGGTACTTCCGGCAACTGGTGCCGCACCTCTGCGGCCAAGGCTTCGGTGGTCGACACCCAGACGTCGCCGGGCTCGATGAGAGGCCGCTGGCGATCGACGGTCGTCTGCAACAGACTGCGGCCGCCCTCGAGAGCGAGGAATTGCTTGGGGAAAGATCGCCGGCTGAGCGGCCAGAACCTGGTGCCGCTGCCCCCGGCGAGAATCAGTGCTTGCATTGATGAGAGCTCCGGCTGCCTCAGTGGGCCACCCAGCGTATCAGGGGTTCCTGTGCTGCTATCCTGAAGCTCGATGGACGGCGCCAAGGAGAAGCCCCCAGAGCCGTCGACCCCGGCCTGCGTCAGCGCACCCGAGAAACTGATGCGCACTTGCCCAATCTGCGGACGGGAGCTCGCCGAGCGCAAGTGCAAGCTCTACTGCCCTGATTCGCGCTGTGGCTACTTCCTTTCCTGCTCCGATTTCTACTGAGCAGCGCTCTCACGTAGGCGTCGAGCTGGTTCTCACCAGCGGCGCCACGCCAGCGAAAGCAGACGACGCAGCTCTCCGTTGGCAATGTCGCCCGGCATGGGCTCGCCGCGCTCTACTTGCCGCGGTCGCGCGCCAGCTCTTCGTCGACGATCTCCGCCAGCTGCTCGTAGGGGACTGCGCCGTTGACGAAGCGTCCGTTGAGGAACATCGCCGGAGTCCCGGTGACTCCCGCTGCCGCACCGGCCGCGACGTCGGCCGCGACCTCGGGTGCGAAGTCGTCACCGTCGAGGCAACTGTTGAACTGTTCGGTATCGAGACCGAGCCGGGCCGCCTTCTCCTTGAGCTGATCGACGCCGAGGCTCTTTTGCTCGTCGAACATGGCGTCGTGCATCTCCCAGAACTTGCCCTGGTCGTTGGCGCACAGCGAAGCCTCGGCCGCCTTCTGGGCCCGCGGGTGGATGCTGTTGAGCGGGAATTGGCGAAAGACCAGGCGCACGGAGTCACCGTAGTTCTCCATCACCTGGTCCAGTGAGGGGAGCACGCGTGAGCAGTAAGGACACTCGAAGTCCGAGAACTCGACGATCGTCACCGGGGCATCGGCCGGACCCTTGTGCGGGTAACCCTCAGACGCCACCGCGATGCGTGGCGGCAGGAGGTAGCGCTCGACGCCGTACTTGCCCTCGAGCGTGGCGATCATCGTCTGGCGGAGCTTGCTGCTGCGCTGCTGGCGCAGGTACTTCTTGATCTGCTCCGCCACCTGCTCCTTCGGCGCCCGCATCTGATCCTTGCGCCCCTCGTAGAAGGCGTCGACCTCCGCCTGGCTGATCTCGGCAACGTTGGCGTCGACCTCGACCTCGATCAACTCCTCGACCGTCATGTCGCGGGCGGCGGCCTCGAGCTCGATCAGCCGATCAGAGACGGCGTTGTTGAGCCCCTGCTGCAGGGCTTGGTAACGCTGGCTGGCGATCCTGACCATCTCGGCCGCGACTCGCTCCTCGACCTCTCTGGCGGTGATTTCCGTCTCACCGACGCGGGCGAGAATCTCGGCCGCCGGGGCTGAATCGTCGCCTTTCTCGGCGAGAACGGGGTCTCCGGCGAGGCCCCAGAAGGCGATGATGAGGGCACAGACGAAGATCCCCAGGAAGAGTGCCCAGGGGACGAGCTGCTGACGATTGAGTGAGAGCATGGCGCGCTCCTTGGAGAATGGCTTGCAGCCGACCTAGCCTGCGGTGGGCGCGGATCATATCCGGTCTCGGAGTTCGACTCCAGCTCTCGCCGCTCAACCCCACCGCGAAACGGGAGCGCCCTTGGCGCGCCCCACTCTCTCAGCCTAGCGCCAGGTGCTTGACCACCAGACCCTCGACGATGCGTTTGGCGGTGATGCCGCGCAAGCGCAGCGATCGCCCTTCGAGGAGCTCCTCCGCCAATGCCAGGAGCGCCCGCCGAGGGACCGCCCCGGGCTCGTCGATCGCCCGGCGGACGGCGGCGGCTGCCACTGTCCAGGGTTCGCCGGCTCGCGGGTCTCGCCAGTCACTCGCTTCGTGCAGCGCCGTAGCTGCCGCCAGGAGGTCGATCGAAGAGCCGGACTCGCGGTGGGCGGCGATCGCTACAGCGAATCCGGCGGCGATCTCGTCCACCGCCTCCCCTTCGGGCCGCGGCGCCGCGCCGAGGTAGATCGCCAAAGACCGGCTGCGCAAGGTGGGCAAGAGATCGAACTGCGACGGCGCGAGGAGGAAGAAGTGGCGCGGCGCCGTCAGGTGTGGCTCTTCCAGGCTCTTGAGCAGGGCGTTGGCCGCTTCGCCGCTGAGGCTATCGGCCGCGGCAACGACGAAGACCTGCCCGCGAGCCTCGAACGGCGCCATCTGGGCTCCGCGAAGCAGTGTCTTGACGGCCTCGACCGAGGTCACGGTCTTGAGGTCCCGCTGCAGCACCTGAAAGTCGGGGTGAAAGAGGGCGCTCGAGTCCGGCCAGTGTAGGCGCCGGCAGTGCTTGCACTCGGCAGCTGGGTCCTCGCCCGGGCGCTCGCACAACAAGCGACGCGCGAGATCGACGACGGCCTCACCGCGAGCGTCCGCCTCCCGGCCGTGCACGATGACAGAGGGGTAGAGCCGGCCACGGTCGGCCATCGAGCGCGCCGCGGCGAGATTCACGCGACCGCTTCCACGAGCTCCGCCAGCACCTCTTCCAGCTGGCGGGCAGTCTCCTCGACCGAGCCCGCCGAATCGATCACCCGAAAGCGCTCCGGCTCCGCCGCGGCAAGATCCAGATAGCCAGCGCGCACCCGCTCGTAGAACTCGAGCTCTTCGGTATCGAGGCGATTGACCCCGCCCTGCCTGGACCGCCGGCCGTCGCAATGGCTGCGAGCCCGGGCCAGCTCGGCCGGTAGATCGAACAGCAGAGTGCGATCGGGTCGCCGAGCGCCCGTCGCCCACAGATCGAGCTCCCTCAACCGCTCCAGGGATTCCCCGCGGCCGCTGCCCTGGTAGGCGAGCGTCGAATCGGTGAAACGGTCGCACAGGACCCACTGGCCGGCCGCCAGTGCCGGGTCGATTACTTCCAGCAGGTGCTGGCGGCGTGCGGCAAACACCATCAGGGCCTCGACACCGCCGTCCGGACGTGTCCACGCCCCTTCGAGAAAAACCTGCCGCACGGCCTGGCCGAGATGCGTGCCACCCGGCTCGCGCGAACAGACCACACCAAAGTGGCGCTGCCTCAACCACCCCTCGGCGTGGCGCAGATGAGTGCTCTTGCCGCTACCATCAAGGCCCTCGAAGGTAATGAGTCTCCCCGTCATCGTCCGCCTATGGTAGCGCCCCGAAGGTTACGTTAGGATTCATGCCTCGGGCACTCCCCCGTTCCGCCTCCTTCACTCCGCGACCAACAGACCATGACTCGACTCTTCGTACCCAGGGAGCGGCGCGCTCACGAGCGGCGGGTAGCAGCCACGCCAGAGACCGTCGCCAAACTGACCGCGGCCGGATTCGCCGTCTCCGTCGAGCGCGGAGCCGGTTCCGCCTCTTACCTGCCCGACCGGGAGTACGTCGAAGCCGGGGCCGAGATCGTGGCCGGCGACAGAGACGATTGGAATCGCGCCGAGATCGTCTTGAAGGTTGCCGCACCGACCGTGCGCGAGGACGGCACCGACGAGATCGACCTGCTGGCCAGCGGTGCAGTTCTCATCGGTCTGCTGGCGCCCTACGCCGATCTCGAGCGGGTCCACGAGCTCGCCGAGCGCGGCGTCACCAGCATCGCGATGGAGCTCATCCCCAGGATCACGCGGGCGCAGAGCATGGACGCTCTCTCCTCGCAGGCCAACGTCGGCGGCTACAAGGCGGTCATCCTGGCCGCCTGTCACCTAGGACGCTACTTCCCGATGCTCATGACCGCGGCCGGCACGATCCGGCCGGCGCGGGTCGTCATCTTGGGCGGCGGAGTCGCCGGCCTGCAGGCGCTGGCGACCGCCAAGCGTCTCGGCGCCGTGGTCGAGGTCTCCGACATCCGGCCGGAAGTCGCGGAGCAGGTCGAGTCGCTCGGCGGTCGCTTCATCGACTTGCCGGAGATGGAGAGCGGCGAGGGCGAGGGGGGTTACGCCAAGGCCGTCGGGGAGAACTTCCTGAGGCGGCAACGGACGATCTTGACCGAGCACCTGGCCTCGGCGAGCGTCGTCATCACCACGGCCCAGGTGCCCGGCAAGAAGGCTCCGATCCTGCTGACGCGCGAGATGGTGGCCGCGATGAAGCCCGGCTCCGTCATCATCGACCTGGCAGCCGAGCAGGGTGGCAACTGCGAGCTCACCCAGGCCGGCGAAGAGGTCGAAGTGAACGGCGTCAGGGTCATCGGCCCGATCAATCTCCCGGCCACCGTGCCGCTCGACGCCAGCAGGGTCTATGCCCGCAACGTCCTGAGCCTCGTCGAACACTTGAGCCCGGAAGGGAGCCTGACGATCGATCGAGAAGATGAGATTACGAGCGGCGCGTTGTTGACCACCGATGGAAAGATCTTCAACGCTCGCGTCGCCCAAGCCCTTCGGGCCGAGCAAGAGGGAGGCTCCTAGTCATGATGGGTGCCGTGCTCGTCGGGATGTATGTCTTCGTACTGGCCGTCTTCGTCGGCTTCGAGATCATTGCCAAGATCCCCCCGACCCTGCACACGCCG
The DNA here is from genome assembly GCA_027296385.1 of Acidobacteriota bacterium. Lineage (GTDB taxonomy): Bacteria > Acidobacteriota > Thermoanaerobaculia > Multivoradales > JAHEKO01 > CALZKB01. The sequence continues at coordinate 27,210 of JAPUJD010000137.1, forward strand.
CTGATGTCCGGCGCCAATGCGGTCTCCGGCATCACGCTGGTCGGAGCCCTCATCGCGGCCCAGAGCGCCGATCCGCGCGTCAGTAGCATTCTCGGTGCGACGGCCATCGCCTTGGCCACCATCAACGTCGTCGGCGGCTTCCTCGTCACCGACCGCATGCTCGGCATGTTCCGCCGGCGCAAGGACAAGCGATGAGCGCCTGGATCGAGCACGCGGTCCCAGTGCTCTATCTCCTGTCGGCGGTTCTCTTCATCATCGGCCTCAAGGGTCTGACCAAGGTGCGCTCGGCGCGACGCGGCAACATGATCGCCGCGATCGCCATGTTGATCGCCGTGATCGCCACGCTGCTCGACTTGGGTCTCATCGACTATCGTTGGATCCTGGCCGGCATGATCGTCGGCGGCGGCATCGGCACCGTGGCGGCGCTCAAGGTCGAGATGACGGCGATGCCCGAGATGGTGGCTCTTTTCAACGGCTCCGGCGGTGGCGCCTCCGCCCTCGTCGCCAGCGCCATCATCTGGCTCGAGATCATCGAGCCGGCCCATAGCGGGAGCGCGGCGTCAGTTCTCGGCGGATCGAACGCCCTGACTGCGTTCCTCTCGATCCTGATCGGCTCGGTGACGCTGTCGGGTAGCGTCGTGGCCTTCTTGAAGCTCTCCGGCCGGCTACGCGGCCGGCCGGGCTGGCTGAAGGCGCGCAACATGATCAATTCGGTCGTCATGATTGCGGCCATCGCCATCGGGCTCTACCAGACCTACGGCGCCGGCGATCCGGCGGCGATCGTGACCTGGACCCTGGCGCTCACCGGCGTCGGTCTCTTCCTCGGCATCATCCTGGTGCTGCCCATCGGCGGCGCCGACATGCCGGTCGTCATCTCGCTACTCAACTCGCTCTCCGGCGTCGCGGCCGCGGCCACCGGCTTCGTGCTCGACAACAACGTGCTGATCATCGCCGGCGCGCTCGTGGGAGCCTCGGGCCTCATCCTCACCCAGATCATGTGCAAGGCGATGAACCGCACCCTCGGGCACGTGCTCTTCGCCGACTTCGGCGACGACGCGCCCTCCGTCGGCGACACCGAGTACTCCAACGTGCGCTCCTTCAGTGCCGAGGAGGCAGCGATGGTGCTCGAAGACGCAGCTTCCGTCATCATCGTCCCGGGCTACGGGCTGGCCGTGGCCCAGGCCCAGCATATGGTGCGCGAGATGGCGGATCTGCTGGCGGCGCGCGGCGCCAAGATCGCCTACGGCGTGCATCCGGTCGCCGGCCGCATGCCGGGCCACATGAACGTGCTCCTGGCCGAAGCCGACGTGCCCTACGAGCAGTTGCAGGAGATGGACCGCATCAATCCGGAGTTCAAGACGACGGACGTGGTGCTCGTCGTCGGCGCCAACGATGTGGTCAACCCGGCGGCCGAGACCCAGCCGTCGTCCCCGATCTACGGCATGCCGATTCTCAGGGTGGCCGAGGCGCGGACGGTCATCATGCTGAAGCGCAGCTTGTCGCCTGGCTACGCTGGGGTCAAGAACGAGCTTTTCGAGCACGACAACACAATGATGCTCTTCGGCGACGCCAAGCAGTCGCTGCAGGACTTGGTCAAGGAGCTCAGGGAGCTCACCGCCTAGCAGCCCGTGCGGCAAGGAGACTCGCATGAACCCTCGGATTCTGATCGCTCTGACGCTGCTCGTCGTGGCCGCCTGCCAAGCCCCGACCAAGCAAGCGAGCGTCGGCTTGACGACCCGGGTCGAGAGCCCGGCGCTCGAGCTCGCCATCGCCGATCTGCCAGCCCCCTTCGTGCTGGCCGAGAATGCAGGCACCACCCTGCGTTTCGAGACGACCCACGCGACGGGCGGCGCGCTCGTCATCACCGTCGCCGAACCCGAGTACGGGCTCAACCTGCAGGCCTTCGTCAAGAACCGTGGAGACGCCTTCCGGGCTCGACCCGGCGGCGAGTACAACGGCTCGCGAGAGCTCGGTACTCCCTATGGGCCGGCCTACTACTCGCGCGGCTCCTACGACACCGATCGGGGGCGCGAAGAGCAGACCTGGATCTTCGCCCTGCACCCGGCTGGCGACTCCCGGCTGCTGACTCTGACCTACACCTACCCGTCAGGCGAGGGCCAGACCCGAGTCAACGAACTCCTGTCGGTCCTGGGCGAGATAGAGTCCATGGCCGGCACGCCGCCGGCCACTGCCGAGGCTTCGGCGGACCCTGAGACATGAAACTGGCCCTGGGCCGTTAGGGGCCAGCCGGCCTGGACAGAGCCAGGACGCTACCCAAGCGACCTGGTGTCCCGATACTGGAGCTGGTGCAACCGGGCGTAGATACCATCGGCGGCCAGGAGCTCGCGATGGGTACCCTGCTCGCGCAGCTCACCCTTGTGCATCACCAGGATGCGGTCGGCGTGCTGGATGGTCGATAGGCGGTGCGCGATCACCAGATTCGTGCGCCCGGCGAGGAGGCGTCCGAGCGCGCGCTGGATCAGCTGCTCGGTCTCGGTGTCGATCGACGACGTCGCCTCGTCGAGAATGAGGATGCGGGGATCGAAGGCCAGGGCGCGAGCGAAGGCGATGAGCTGCTTCTGCCCGACCGACAGGCCGCTGCCCCGCTCCTGCACCGCGGCGCCGTAGCCGCCTTCCAGACGCGCGATGAACTCGTGGGCGTGGACCTCGCGAGCCGCCTCCTCGACGGCCGCGTCTCCGAGGCCCTCCTCGCCGAGCCGGATGTTGTCGGCGATCGTGCCCGAGAAGAGAAAAACGTCCTGCAGGACGAGTCCGATGGCCCGGCGCAGGTCACCGAGGTGCCAGTGGCGCACATCGCGGCCGTCGATGCGCACGACTCCCGAGTCGACGTCGTAGAAGCGCAGCAGCAGGTTCGCCAGAGTGCTCTTGCCCGCGCCGGTGTGGCCGACGATGGCCACCGTCTCTCCCGGCTCGAGCCGAAACGAGACGCCGCGCAGGACTGGCTCGCCCTCCTCGTAGGAAAACCAAACGTCGTCGAGCTCGACCGCACCGCGGATGGATTCCGGGCGCCAGGGATCCTCGACATCGGCGATCGTCGGCTCGGTGTCGAGCAGGCCGAAGACCCGCTCCGAGCTCGCTATCGCACTCTGCAGGATGTTGTATTTCTCCGACAGGTCGGCCAGCGGCTGGTAGAAACGCTGGGCGTACTGCAGGAATGCCACCAGAACGCCCAGCGAGAGGGCGCCACCCATCACCTTGCCGCCGCCGTAGAAGAGGATGAGACCGATGCCGAGCGCCGTGATCAGCTCGACCATCGGGTAGTAGACCGCGTAATAGAAGATCGCCTGCAGGTTGGCGACGCGATGCTCGTCGTTGATGTGGCCGAAGTCCGACGCCGTGGCGCGCTCGCGACCGAAGAGCTGCACCACGCTCATGCCCGTCAGGTGTTCCTGCAAGAACGAGTTGATGCGCGCCAGCTTGAGACGAACCCGGCGATAGGTCTGGCGCGCTCGCACCTTGAACCAGATCGACAGGCCGAGCAGCAGCGGCAGGATGGCGAAGGTGGCCAGCGCTAGACGCCAGTCGAGCCAGAAGAGCGCCAGCACGATCCCGCCCAGGAGTACTACGTCGCCGAAAATCGAGACCAGCCCGGCGGTGAAGAGCTCGTTCAGCGCGTCGACGTCGTTCGTCACGCGGGTGACCAGCCGACCGATGGGATGGCGATCGAAGTAGGCGATCGACAGCCTCTGCAGATGCGCGAAGATCTCTTCGCGCAGGTCGGCCATGATGCGCTGCCCCATCATCTGCATCACCAGGCCCTGGAAATAGAGGACCAACGAGGTGAGCACCAGGGTCAGCAGGTAGACGCCGGCGACGAGCGCCAGTCCAGCCGCCGGATCGATGGCGCGAACGGCCAGCCAGTGCTCGGCCAGCCAGCGGCTGACCGGAGCCTCGACCTCGCCGGGACGAATGAAGAGATCCAGCGCCACAGCCGTCGCCAGCGGGCCCACGAGCTGGAGCAAGGAGGAGAGGATGACTAGGGCCACTGCGCCGACGACGCTCGCCCGGTAGGGGCGGGTATAGCCCAGAAGCCGGACCATCATGGCTCCGTCGTAGACCCCTGCCTGCTGCTCTTTGTCGTCGATGCTCACCGGTCACCGAGGATAGCAATCCGTCAGCATCCAATACCGCGGCGCGGGCTTTCCGGCCAGCACTGTGACATTGCCGGTTGTCGGTGGTCTACAATGGTGTTATAAGCTTCGAAAAAGCCTGTAACGAAAGGCACTTAGAAGGCTCCGTACATGTCGCTGACGCTCAACGAAATGCTCAAGGAAACGGTCGACCGGGGAGCCTCCGACCTGCACATCACGACGAATTCGCCGCCGCAGATCCGCGTGGACGGGGTTCTCAGCCCTCTGAACTCACCCCCGCTCACTCCGACCCAGACCAAGCAGCTCACCTACTCGATCCTGACCGACAAGCAGAAGCAGCGGCTCGAGGAGAACCTCGAGATCGATTTCTCGTTCGGCATCAAGGGCCTCGCACGGTTCCGCGCCAATGTCTTCAACCAGCGCGGCGCCCTGGCCGCCGCCTTCCGCCAGATCCCTTTCGAGATCCGGACGTTCCGCGAGCTCGGTGTGCCCACGGTGGTGGAGAAGCTGGCTGAGAAGCCGCGCGGACTGGTGCTCGTCACCGGACCGACCGGCTCGGGCAAGTCGACCACGCTCGCCGCTATGCTCGACAAGGTGAACCGCGAGCGTAACGAGCATATCGTGACGATCGAGGATCCGATCGAGTACCTGCACTCGCACAAGAGCTGCATCGTCAACCAGCGTGAGCTCGAAGCGGACACGCTTTCCCTCAAGAACGCCCTCAAGTCGGTGCTACGCCAGGACCCCGACGTCGTGCTCATCGGTGAGATGCGCGACTACGAGACCGTCGAGGCCGCGCTGAGGGTGGCCGAGACCGGCCATCTGACCTTTGCCACGCTGCATACGAACTCGGCGGTGCAGACGATCAATCGCATCATCGACGTCTTCCCGCCGCACGCTCAAGGGCAGATTCGGGTGCAACTGTCCTTCGTGCTCGAGGGCGTTCTGTGTCAGGCCCTCCTGCCCCGAGCCAGCGGCAAGGGGCGCACGCTTGCGATGGAGATCCTCGTGCCCAACACGGCGATCCGAAACCTGATCCGCGAGGACAAGGTGCACCAGATCTACGGCATGATGCAGTCCGGTCAGACAAAGTACGGAATGCAGACTTTCAATCAGTCTCTGGCCGCCCTCTACTTCCGGCGCCAGATCAATCTGCAGACGGCTCTGTCTCGATCCTCGAGGCCGGACGAACTGCAAGAGATGATTTCGCGCGGGGCAGGATCGTTGAACCCGGCGCTTCGCGCTACCCCAGCTGTGAGGACGTAGAGCAATGCCTAGTTTTGACTGGAAAGGCCGTGGCCGTGGAGGCCAGTCTCAGGAAGGTGTTCTGGTTGCGGACTCGCGAGCTGCCGCGATCGCCACACTGCGCCGCCAGCAGGTGAGGGTGACCTCGCTACGCCAGAAGGGACGCCAGATCCCCTTCCTGCCCCGGCTGCCGCGCCGCATCGGCATCAAGAGCGTGGCAGTTTTCACCCGCCAGTTCTCAGTCATGCTCGACGCCGGGCTGCCCCTCGTCCAGTGCCTCGAAATCCTCGGCGACCAGCAGGAGAACCGCAAGTTCGCGGAAATCATCCAGCAGATCCGGAGCGACGTCGAGAGCGGTCAGACCCTGGCCGATTCGATGGGCAAGCACCCGACGGCCTTCGACAACCTCTACACCAGCATGGTCGCCGCCGGTGAGGCCGGCGGTATCCTCGACATCATCCTCCAGCGCCTATCGACCTACCTGGAGAAACTCCACAAGCTGCACAGCCAGATTCGATCGGCGATGATCTATCCGGTGACAGTGCTGACGATCGCCGTCGTCGTCGTCTGGATCATCCTGTGGAAGGTCATCCCGGTATTCACCCAGCTCTTCGCCGGGCTCGGCGGCGAACTGCCCTGGTTGACCCGGACGGTGGTCAAGGCGAGCAACCTCGTCGGCACGTTTTGGTGGCTCGTACCGATCCTCTTTATCGGTATCAGCTCCGCTGTGCGCGCCTACTACCGTACCCACCGCGGCCGCCGGGTCATCGACGGCCTGCTGCTGCGCCTGCCGGTCGTCGGCATGCTGATTCGAAAGATCGCCGTTTCGCGGTTCTGCCGCACTCTCGGCACCCTGGTCTCATCCGGCGTACCGATTCTCGACGGCCTCGAGATCACCGCTCGCACTTCCGGCAACGCCATCATCGAGGACGCGGTGATGGCCGTGCGCAAGAGCGTCGAAGAGGGCAAGACCCTGAGTGCCCCACTGGCCGAGACCAAGGTCTTCCCGCCGATGGTCGTTCAGATGGTCAACGTCGGTGAACAGACCGGCGCCCTCGACCAGATGCTCAGCAAGATCGCCGACTTCTACGAGGACGAGGTCGACACGGCGGTCGAAGGCCTCCTCAAGCTGATGGAACCGATCATGATCGTCATCCTCGGCGGCATTATCGGCGTCATCGTCACCGCGATGTACCTGCCGCTCTACACGATTCTCGGCAAGATCTCGTAGCGTCAAGTGTCCCGTGAGGCACGCCTCAGACAGATCTCAGGCCGTTTCGAGCCACGGTCGGGCTGACGATCGATTCGCTGCTCGGCTGCAGCGGATCGTCGTCGTCCGGCTGATCGCCATCCTGAGCTTCCTGCTCTCTTTCTTCGTGCTCCGGGTTTTCATGCCTGGATTCCAGGCCGCGCAGACGCCGTCGATCGACCAGGTGGTCTACACCCTGCTGCTCGTCGCCATCGGCCTCAACATTGTCTTTCTCGTCCAGCTGCGCCGGGCTTGGTTGGCTCTGCGAACCCAGGCGCTCGTGCAGTTCACCAGCGACCTGCTGCTGACCACGGCGCTGGTCTATTTCTTCGGCGGTGCCTCGAGTCCCTTCTCGAGCATCTTCTTCGTCGTCATCATCCTGACGGCCACTTTCCTCGGCAGGCGGGCGGAATTCATCGTGGCCAGCGGTGCCTGGGTCCTCTATGCCGCCGCCGCCCTGTCGCGGCAATACGGCTGGGCCCCAGGTTCCGTCGCGACGCAGGATCCGTTGAGCGAGGTCGCTTACCGCCTGATCCTCCACCTACTCGGGTTCGTCCTGGTGGCGCTGCTCGCTGCCCGGCTGACTGGGCAGCTCTCGCGAGCCGAGAGCGACTTGGCGAGACTCCAGGTGGAGCATCGCGACATCGTCGAGTCGATCCCGAGCGGACTGATCACCTTCGACCCCAACGGCATCGTGCTCACGGCCAACGCGGCGGCGACGAAGATCCTCGGCCACTCGGCCGAGTCGCTAGTCGATCGCCAGCTCAGCGAGACCGGGCTCTTCGTCGACCAGCCCTGGCAGGACTTCGCCTGGAGCGACGAGAACCCTCCGCGCTTCGAAACCTCCTATGAGAGCGGAGGCGAGACTCGGCCCATCGGCTTCTCGCTCACGGAGATGACCTCTGCGGGAGGCGAGCCTACCGGCTTCGTGCTGATCTTCCAGGACCTCCACGAATGGCGCAAGCTCCAGGAGGAGCTGCAGCTCAAGGATCGCATGGCGGCCGTCGGAGAGATGGCGGCGGGCATCGCCCACGAGATCGGCAACCCGTTGGCGGCGCTCTCTGGCTCGGCCCAAATGTTGCAGCCAAGCCTGGCGGAGGGCTCGTCCCAGCGCACCTTGCTCGACATCATCTTGCGCGAGAGCCAGCGCCTCGATCGCACGATCAAGAGCTTCCTCCAGTTCGCTCGCCCTACGGAGCGATCGAGCGTCCTTCTCGACATCGCCGAACTGTTGCGCAGCAACACCGAGCTGCTGCGCAACAGCGAAGAGGTCTTGCCCGGGCATCAGATCCACCTCGATCTCGAGGAGGCAAGCGCCGAAATCATTGCCGACGCGGATCAAATCAGCCAGATCTTCTGGAACCTCACCCGCAACGCTCTCAGAGCCATGGACTCGGCCGGCGATCTCTACATTCGGGGTAGACTTCGAGATGATGTCTACAGCATCGCCTTTCGCGACACTGGCCGAGGCATGACCGCCGGTGATCGCTCCCAGCTCTTCTACCCCTTCCGCACGTCGTTCACCGGAGGAACCGGCATCGGCATGGCCATCGTCTATCGCATCGTCGAGGAGCACGGCGGGCGATTGAAGGTCGAAAGCGAAGCCGGTAAGGGCACCCTCATTACGGTCGATCTGCCAGTCACCCGGACTGCACCGGCGCCCGCGCCATGAACGCCCGCATCCTGGTCGTCGACGACGAGCAGAGCATGCTCGAGTTCCTCGAGGTGCTCCTGCGCGAGGAGGGCTACGAGACCGCCACGGCCCGCTCGGTGGCCGAGGGCCGTGAGCGGTGGGCGGAAGGCGACTTCCACCTCGTGCTGTGCGACCTGATCATGCCCGACGGCAGTGGCCTGGAGCTGCTCGAGGAGATTCGCAGCCAGGAGTCCTCGGCCTCCGTCATCATGATGACCGCCTACACCTCGACCAAATCAGCCATCGAGGCGATGAAGCTGGGGGCCTACGACTACCTCTCCAAGCCCTTTGACGTCGACGAGATCAAGCTCACCATCCAGAAGGCTATCGAAAAAACCGCGCTCGTAGACGAGAACGTCTACCTGCGGCGCGAGCTCGAAGGCAAGTACAAGTTCTCGAACATCATCGGCCGTAGCCGGCGGATGCAGGAGATCTTCGCCCTGGTCGAACGGGTAGCGCGAACCAGTTCCACGATCCTGCTCGAGGGCGAGAGCGGCACCGGCAAGGAGCTGATCGCGCGGGCCATCCACTACGCCGGGCCACGGGCCAAACACCGCTTTCTCAGCGTCAATTGCGGCGCGTTGCCCGAGGCTCTGCTCGAGAGCGAGCTCTTCGGGCACAAACGGGGCGCATTCACCGGCGCCATCGCCGAGAAGAAGGGTCTGTTTCAGGCGGCGCATCGCGGCACCCTGCTGCTGGACGAGGTCGGCGAGATGACCCCGCCGATGCAGGTCAAGCTCCTGCGCGCCCTACAGGAGAAGAAAATCCGTCAGGTCGGCAGCAATGTCGAGCAGCCGGTCGACGCACGCATCATCGCCGCCACCAACCGGGACCTGCGACAACTGACCCAGAGCGGCGAGTTCCGCGAGGATCTCTACTACCGGATCAACGTCATCCCCATCCGCGTGCCCCCGCTGCGCCAGCGCCGCGAGGACGTGCCTCTGCTGGTCGATTTCTTCGTCCAGAAGTACAGCCGAGAGATGGACATCGAGCCCCCGCGGGTCTCCGTCGAAGCGCTCAAGCTGCTCGAGAGCTACCTGTGGCCGGGCAACGTACGAGAGCTCGAGAATGTGATCGAGCGGGCGCTAGCCCTGACCACGAGCGACACGCTGACGTCCGAGGACATACCAACCCACCTGCTGCACCAAGGCGCAAGCACCCTGCCAACCATCGACCTGCCGGAGGAGGGGCTCGATCTCGAAGTCCACCTCGACGACATGCGAAGGGAGCTGATGGGGCAGGCGCTGGATCGCTCGAGCGGCGTTCAGACGCAGGCGGCCGAGCTCGTCGGCATGAGTTTCCGTTCTTTCCGCTACTACGCCAAGAAGGCCGGGTTGACCAAGGACCAGCGACCGGAAGAAGTCATCGAGAGCTGATCGACACCCCAGGCTCGGAGTCTTGGGCCAGCTCGAGCACCGTCGACCAGAGCAGGCCATAGCCGGAAGTCGCCAGGTGCAAGCGCCCATCGCGCAGCAGCGTTGCGGCAACGTCGCGCATCGGTACCGGCAACCGCATCGCCGAGCGCTCCCGCCCGGCCAGATCGTGCAGCGTCGCCGTTCCGCCGTCCCACAGCGCCAGGATGGGTAGCGTGCCATCTCCCGTCGGTAGGACTCGCGGCGCCGCAACGGCCAGGGACTGCCACCCGCCGATCGGAGTTCGCCGCAAGCGCCCAGCGGTGGTATCGACGATCAGCGCGTGGCCAAAGACCTCGAGGGCGCGGACGGCGCCCGGAATCGATACCGCGGAGCGCTGCGACAAGTCCCACCGCCAAAGCTCGCCGCCATCGGCCAGCCAGACCGCTCCGCGCCACGGCACCGGTGCGCTCACCGGTGCGCTCACCGGCAATCGATCGACCTCTCCGTGGCGCAGGGAGACGACCTCGGTCCGGCTCTGCGCCACTACCCAGCCGTCAGCCGAGGTCACGTTCTCGATGCGCCCGGTCCCGAACCGCGCGACGCGATCCCACACCTCCGCGGCGCGGCGCCACAATCCGGCTTCGGTCGCCGCGTAGATGACGGCACCGTCAGCCGCCAGATCGAGGACCATCGGCAGGTGTGAGTCGCGGTCGAGGGTCAACCGCGCCCCCACCAGCTGATGCACTCCGTCGCTGTGCTCCGTATGGCGCACGGAGAGCGCCAGACCGTCGAGACCAGCGACGACGTCGGTCACTCGCACGCCGACCATGCCTAACGCGGACGATTCGAAGCTGTTGCCGCCGTCGAGCGAACGCCAGACTCCAGAGCCTTCGCTGCCAACGAGCACGACGTTGGGCCGCGAGGGATGAACGGCCATCGTCGCCACCGCCAGGACCGGGCTTCGCCGCTCCCAGCTCGCCCCCTGGTCGTCGGAGCGGTAGACCCCGGCGATGGTCCCCGCCAGCAGGGCTCCGGTCGGCAAGACCTCGAAGCTAGGCGTACGCCTCTCGTCGAGCCCTTCGGTGTGACGCTGCCAACGCCTGCCACGATCGCGCGCGTTGTAGACCCAGCCACAGGTCGAGGCCCACAATTCGCCTTCGTTCACACCGGGTCGCAGGCTGAAGACCTCGGAGTCCAGGGCCATGCCCCCGAAGATGCCGTGCCAGGAACGGCCTCGGTCGTCGCTGCGGTAAGCCCGCCGCCAGGTCCCCGCGTAGAGCACGTCCGGATCATGCGGATCGACGAGCAGGCTGGTGACCTTGCCGATCGCGGGCTCGAACGCCGTCAAGTGAGCCCAGGTGCGGCCGGAGTCACGAGTCCTCCACACACCCTCACGGGTAGCGGCGAAGAGCTCGCCCGCCCGATCGGGCGCCAGGGCCAGGTCGTAGACCTGCCGGGGAGGCAAGCCGTCGTGGCGCATCTGCCACGTGCGGCCACCGTCATCCGACATGGCGACCGCTCCGTCGGCACCCCATAGCGCCCACAGCGACGCCCAGACCCGGCCTTCTCGATGAGGATCGAACTTCAGGCTGCTGACGACCCAACCGGGCAGAGCGACCCGTGCGCCGGCCGGTCGCCAGCTCGCGCCGAGATCGCCGGACTCGTAGACCTGGCCCGACGAGGTGCCCGCGAGCACGCGCTCCGGCGCGGCCGGATCGAAAGCCAGACTGCGCACGTCGGCACCGAAGAGCGGTACTGAGTGCCACCCGTCCGCCGCCAGCGGCAACGCGGCCAGCGCCAGAACCAGCAGACCGACAACCCGTGGCAGAAGTCCTGCGGGCCGCGTTGCGGGCGCCATGGGCCGCTAGACCAGACGGACGGCACTCGGCGCCGCCGCGCGGCTCTGTTGCCCACGACGATCGGCGTCGGCAAGAACGTCCGATGAGGACGGCACCATCATGAGAACGAGCCTAGCACGGCGCCCAGCTCAGGCGACCAGACCGTGGCAGCAGTCCTGCGGGACACCAGCCTCGACTCAGTCGGCCGTCTTGGCGGAATCCGCCTTGGCGGCGGCCGGCTTCGCCTTCTTGTCTTCGGCTTTGTCGGGTGCCGCTTTGTCGTCGGCGTCGGCCGCCGAGGAATCGCCATCGTCCGACGACTTACGCCCCGCGTAGTCGGTGACGTACCAGCCCGTGCCCTTGAACTGGAAGGCCGGTGCCGAGAGCACGCGGTTCATGGGACCGCCGCACGCCTCGCAGGCCTCCGGGGGCGGATCGTTCAAGCGCTGCAGGCGCTCGATGCGCCGGCTGCAGTCCGCGCACTCGTACTCGTAGATCGGCATGGTGGTCGGCTCTCTTCGGGTTACTCGACAACCCGCGCGGGTGGCGAGAGACGCTCCCCGCGGCGGAACGCCGAATGCTACAGCATTCGGTCGTCGATAGCCCGAAGACGAACCAGCACCCCAGCACCAAGGCCTGGGCGCCGCCGCAGCCTGTCGTGCCGCGACACCCTACTACGCAGCAGAGTCGTCGGACCGGCGGAAGGCCCGGATCGAGACGGGAGCGGCCTCCGAGTCCCGATCGTGAATCGGGCGCGCCAAGTCGAGCACGACCATGGCGTAGAGGAATTTGGCGTTGTCCTTGCCCCCCTTCGGACCGCGGGTGCAGAGCTCGTACAAGGTACGGTGGCCATCGATCAGCGATAGCAGGGCGAAGTCTTCCGCACTGAGCCCCACCTCCACCGCGTCCTCGACGGTGAAGGCGGGCTCCAGGACAGTGTCGCGGCCCCCGATGCGGGCCATGAGTTGGCGCACGTCGGTCTGGCGCTTGATGCCGTCGATGATCACTCGTCCCAGTGGCAGTTGGATACCGATCATGTCCACGGGGTCCCAGGGGCCGAGCTTGAATTTGATACTGCCCTGCCACCAGGAAAAGAGGCTCCAGACGATGGCCTCGGTCTGGCGCTGAATCGCCTCGTGCACCTGTCCGGGGGCCATCAGGCCGCGCTCGACCAGCAACACGCCCAACCTGTAGGTCGTCTGCCGTCGCTCCCGCATGACCTGCCGGAACTGGTCCTGCGTAAGCAGTCCGACGCGCCGCAGATAGACGCCCAGGCTCGTGCCGATGTCCGACGAGCGAGCGTGCACTACATGCCCGTCGCGGATGTAGATCTCCGTCGTCACGTCGTCGCGCGCAGCCTCGAGGACTCCGGGCACCGTGAATTGGCCGACGCGAGCAAGGATCTCCGGCAACGGGGTCTCAGAGAGGTCGCCGCGATACTGAAACTGCTTGCCGTCGCTGTGGCGTTGGGGGTCCATGTCAGAGTGCCCGCCGATATTTCGGCGCATCGCACAGCTCATTGTGTCACATTGCCCCGTCGATCCACAACTGAGAGAATCGCCACTGTTCTCATGACCTCCGACCCGATCAGCCCTGAAGAGGCGTGGCGCGCAATCGAAGCCGACCTCGCCCCACTGCCGAGCGAGCTCGTCGGGCGACGCCGCGCCTGGCGACGGGTGCTCGCCGCCGATCTCGACGCCCGAGTCGACGTCCCCCCTCACGATATGTCGGCGATGGACGGCTACGCCGTCGCACCCGCACTGACCTCGACCACCCTCTCGGTAGCCGGCACCATAGCTGCCGGAGACAGGCCTGGTTTCAAACTCGACCCCGCGACCACGGTCAGGATCATGACTGGAGCGCCGATTCCGACCGGAGCGGATCGGGTCGTCCCCATCGAGCTCACCGACGGTGGAACCGAGAGCGTAGAGCTCCTCCAGACCACAGCCTGCGGAGCCCATATCCGCCGCCGCGGCGAGGTGATTCGAAAGGGCGAGCTGCTGCTGAGAGCGGGAACCGTGATCGCGCCCGGCACTCTGGCAGCGCTGGCAACCCACGGGATCTCGTCGGTCAGGGTACATCGCTCCCCCACCGTCGCGGTGATGACGACGGGAGACGAAGTAGTGCCGCCGTCGATCCGGCCCCGGCCGGGCCAGATCCGCGACTCCCACACCGATTTTCTACTCGCCGCCGGCCACGACCTGGGAGTCGAGTTCGATTCGCTCGGCATCGCCGCCGATACTCCCGACGCCCTCGCCGAGCGCATCTCGCGGGGCATGCGCTCGGACGTCCTCATCATCGGCGGCGGCGTCTCGATGGGCGCCTTCGATTGGGTCGAGAGCACTCTCGACGCCTGTGGTTGCGAGCTCCTGTTCCACAACGTGTCGATCCAGCCGGGAAAGCCCCTGCTGGCAGCCCGCCACGAAGGCGGGCTCGTCTTCGGCCTGCCGGGCAACCCGAACGCGGTCATGGTCACCTTCGCGCTCTTCGTGCGTCCGGCGCTGCGCTGCCTTCTCGGCTACGAGGACGGGTTCTGGCATTCGGCCATGGAGGGGACCCTCACCGGGCCGCTGGAAGGGGCCCGAGGCCGCGATCGCTTCATCCCGGCCCGGCTCGTCGGCGGCACCGGCAGAGCTCGCCTCGAGCCGATCATGGCACAAGGCTCACACGACATGAACGCCTTCGCCCGAGCCGACGCCCTGGTGCGAGTCACAGCCGGCAGCGAGCCGCGAGCCGCAGGCGAGCCCTGTGCCTGGCAGGCGCTGGAGCCCTGAGCGAGGCCCCGACCTCGATCCCGGCTCAGAACTCTCGCACGTTGGCCGCCAAGTGTACGTGCCATGACGTTCGCGTCGAGGCGGTGGCCGTCTTTTCCAGAAACGGGACGCATTTGAAGTACCGCTGAGCGGCTCTGATACACCGTGCGCATGATAACAACTGGAAACAAAGACCTTAGACGCTGACGCTCGAAGAGATCCTGGAGACAGCGCTGGTTCCGACCGGCATCATGGGTAGCCACATCCACCAGAAAGGAGAGTGGATGCTCGGCTATCACTACATGTCGATGGACATGGACGGCAACCGGGCGGGGGCGACGGTTGCTAGGTCTTGAAGAGGGGTAG
>JAPUJD010000138.1 GCA_027296385.1 Acidobacteriota bacterium
TCGGTCCCGGTTCAGACACACCGCACCGGACCCCAATGGAGACCTCACAGGAATACTTCCCCCTTCTCCGTCTTGGAGGGCATGGGATACAAGCTGCGCTTCCTTCCCGGTCCAGCACTCCTTACACCGTGCGCTCGATCCGCGCCGAGGGACTGATCGCCGTCGATCCGCGCTCGAAACGAGCCGAAGAGCTCCTCCTGGCAAGCTGCCCCGAGATCGCTCGGCCCGACAACCCATACGACTACTTCGCTCTACGCTGCTACTCCACCGTGGTCGCCCTCTACGAGAGCCGAGGCGACACGGACTCCGCTGCGCTCTACCGGCCGCACTCGCAGTTCGCTACCTCGGTCGAAGCCGCTGCGGCCGGAGGCAGCCGATGAGTGAGCCGGGTCGCTGGCAACGCGCCGGGGAGATCTTCGCTCTCGGCTCGCGCACGGAATCGATCCTCCCCTTCTGGTAGCCTCTACCGTCGGAGCTCGTTCGCTTCGAGAGACCCCCCGCGCGCCGGCAGAGCACCCATGACAACCGCGACCGTCGAGCCGTACAAGCCGAAGAACCCTATCCGTATCGTCACCGCGGCGTCGCTCTACGACGGGCACGACGCCGCTATCAACATCATGCGGCGCATCCTGCAGGCGTCGGGTGCCGAGGTCATCCACCTCGGGCACAACCGCTCGGCCGCCGAGATCGTTCACTGTGCCATCCAGGAGGATGCGCAGGCGGTCGCCATCACCTCGTATCAGGGCGGGCATACCGAGTTCTTCAAGTACATGTACGACCTGCTCGCCGAGGCTGACGCGCCGATCAAGATTTTCGGCGGCGGCGGCGGGACCATTCTGCCGCACGAGATCGACGAGCTTCACGAGTACGGCATCGAGCGGGTCTACTCGCCGGACGACGGCCGCGAGCTCGGCCTGCAGGGCATGATCAACGACCTGCTGTCGAAGTGCGACTTTGCCACCATCCAGCCACCGCTCGATGGTCACATCGCCTCGTTGCCGCGCGGCGACCACCGAGCGATCGCCCAGCTCATCTCACTGGCCGAGAACTACCCCGAAGAGTCGCAGGCGCTGACCCAGGCGCTCGCTCCGATGCTCGACGAGAGAACCGTCCCGGTGCTCGGCATCACCGGTACCGGCGGGGCCGGCAAGTCCTCGCTGGTCGACGAGCTCGTGCGGCGTTTCCTGGTCGATTTCGAGGACAAGACGATCGCCGTGATCTCGATCGATCCGTCGAAGCGGCGCAGCGGCGGGGCCCTGCTGGGCGATCGCATCCGAATGAACGCGATCGACGACCCACGCGCCTACATGCGCTCGCTCGCCACCCGCCAGTCCAACCTGGCGCTGTCCAAACACGTGCAGCCGGCGATCGACATCTGCAAGGCGGCGGGCTTCGACCTGATCATCGTGGAGACCTCCGGCATCGGCCAGTCGGACACCGAGATCGTCGAGCACTCGGACGTCTCGCTCTACGTGATGACCGCCGAGTACGGCGCTGCCACTCAGCTCGAGAAGATCGACATGCTCGACTTCGCCGATCTCATCGCGATCAACAAGTTCGACAAACGGGGTTCGCTCGACGCCCTGCGCGACGTGCGCAAGCAGGTCCAACGCAACCGCAATCAGTTCGATGTCGCGGGCGAGGATCTGCCGATCTACGGCACCATCGCCTCGCAATTCTCCGACCCCGGCACCAACACGCTCTACCGCAAGTTGATGGACGCCATCGTCGAGCGCACGGGCGCCGACCTCCAGTCGAGCTTCGAGATCACGGCAGCGATGAGCCAGAAGCACTCGATCATCCCACCGGAAAGGGTGCGTTACCTGGCGGAGATCTGCGAGGAAGACGATCGCTACAGCGCCTTCGCCCGCGAGCAAGCGGCCATCGCCCGCCGGCTCTACCAGCTCGCCGGCACCATCGAGATGCTCCGCGCCGACGTCGGTCGGCCGAAGCTCGAGATCGCCGAGCCCGAGGCCGAGAACCGCACGGTCCAGGTGATCCAACACCTGGCCGAGGAGCCCGACTACCTGAGCGACCTCGTCGACCGCTACAACGAGCTCGAGCTAAGCCTCGACCCCGAGTGCCGACGGCTGCTCGAAGAGTGGCCGGCGACGCGCCAGCGCTACCGGGCGGACAAGTACAGCTTCCAGGTGCGCGACCAAGTCATCGAGCAGGACCTCTTCACCGAGTCGCTGTCGCACCTCGAGGTGCCGAAAGTAGCCCTACCGCGCTACCGCGACTGGGGCGACATTCTCCATTGGCTGCTGACCGAGAACGCTCCTGGCATGTTCCCCTACGCCGCTGGCGTCTTCCCGCTGAAACGCCAGGGTGAAGACCCGTCCCGCATGTTCGCCGGCGAGGGCGGCCCCGAGCGTACGAACAAGCGCTTCCACTACGTCGCCAGCGGCATGCCGGCCAAGCGACTGTCGACGGCCTTCGATTCGGTGACGCTCTACGGCGAGAACCCGGACCATCGGCCCGACATTTTCGGCAAGGTCGGCAACTCGGGTGTCTCGATCGCCACCGTCGACGACGCCAAGAAGCTCTACTCCGGCTTCGACCTCTGCGACCCGGCGACCTCGGTGTCGATGACCATCAACGGCCCGGCGCCGATGCTGCTGGCCTTCTTCATGAACGCGGCGGTGGACCAGCAGTGCGAGCGCCACATCCGTGAGCAGGGCTTGGAGCTCGAGATCGCCGAGAAGATCGATCGCCTATACCGCGCCCGCGAAGTCTCGCGGCCGCGCTACCAGGGCGAGCTTCCCGACGGCAACGACGGTCTCGGCCTCATGCTGCTCGGCCTCTCGGGCGACGAGGTGCTGCCGCGCGAGACCTACGGCAAGATCCGGGCCGACGCCCTCAGCCGGGTTCGCGGCACCGTCCAGGCCGATATCCTGAAAGAAGATCAGGCCCAAAACACCTGCATCTTCTCCACCGAGTTCGCTCTCAGGATGATGGGCGACGTCCAGGAGTTCTTCACCCGCGAGCGAGTGCGCAACTTCTACTCGGTCTCGATCTCCGGCTACCACATCGCCGAAGCGGGGGCGAACCCCGTCACTCAACTCGCCCTCACCCTGGCCAACGGCTTCACCTTCGTCGAGTACTACCTGGCGCGCGGACTCCAGATCGACGACTTCGCCCCCAACCTATCGTTCTTCTTCTCCAACGGCCTCGACCCCGAGTACGCCGTCATCGGCCGCGTGGCGCGTCGCATCTGGGCCAAGGCGATCAAACACAAGTACGGCGGCAACGAGCGTTCACAAAAACTCAAGTACCACATCCAGACCTCCGGCCGCTCCCTACATGCGCAGGAGATCGGCTTCAACGACATCCGCACCACCCTGCAGGCGCTTTACGCCCTCTACGACAACTGCAACTCGCTCCACACCAACGCCTACGACGAGGCCATCACCACCCCGACCGAGGAGAGCGTACGTCGGGCGCTGGCAATCCAGCTCATCATCAACAAGGAGCTCGGGCTCAGCACCAACGAGAACCCGCTGCAGGGCGCCTTCATCATCGAAGAGCTCACCGAGCTAGTCGAGCAAGCGGTGCTCGAGGAGTTCCGGCGGATCTCCGAGCGCGGCGGCGTGCTCGGCGCCATGGAACGCATGTATCAGCGCACCAGGATCCAGGAAGAGTCGCTTTACTACGAGTCCCTCAAGCACTCTGGCGAGCTTCCCATTGTCGGCGTCAACACCTTCCTCGACAAGGATGGCTCGCCGACGATCACACCGGACGAGGTCATCCGCGCGACCAGCGAAGAGAAGGAGTACGCCATCCGGTCGCTCGAGGCCTTCCACCAGCGCAACGCCGACGAGGCCTCGGGAGCCCTGAGCGGGCTTCAGCGAGTCGCCGTCGAGCACGGCAACCTCTTCGAGACCCTGCTCGAAGTGTCCAAGGTATGCAGCCTCGGCCAGATCTCGGGAGCGCTGTACCAGGTCGGAGGTCGCTACCGGCGCAACATGTAGGCGCTCGACCAGCCCGGGCAATACCCTGGGGCTGCTAGCCTCGACCTTCGGCATGAGCGATTCGCCCGCCTTCCCCGTCGTCGACTACGCCACCTGGCGCCAGCGCGTCGAGCGCGAGCTCGGCGAGGCCGACTTCGCCGCAACGCTGACGACGCAGCTGCCGGAGGGCATCGCCACCCAGCCGCTCTACATGGAGCACGTGCGCACCGTCCGGCAGCCCCGCCGTGCCGCGACCGGCGAGCTCGGCTGGTCTCTGTGCCCGCGTTTCGAGTCGGCCGAACCCGGCGTCACGAATCGGCAGATCATGGCGGAGCTCGATGGCGGCGCGTCGGCGCTGTGGATTCGTCTCGACCTCGCCGCGCGCACCGGGGTAGACGCCGACGACTCGGCCGCGCCGTCGCTCGGTGGACAGGACGGCGTGGCAGCCCAGCATTTACCTGACTTCGATGTCCTTCTTTCTGGCGTCGAGCTCGGCGCGGTACCGACGCTCATCGACGCCGGGGCCAACGCGCTCCCGCTCGCCGCCACCGTGCTCGCTCTGCTCGAGCAGCGCAACCTCGATCGGAGCTTCGTCGAGCTCCACCTCAACTGCGACCCGCTCGCTGCCCTGGCCCACGACGGACGTCTTCCGGCCAGCCTCGAGGACCTCGCCACCGAGCTGCGCCAGTTGACCAGCTTCTGCCACGCCAGTCTGCCCGCGGCCACCGCCGTCACCGTCTCCGACCTGCCTTACCACGGTGCCGGAGCTACGGCCGCGGATGAGCTCGGCATCGCCGCTGCCACCTTGATCTGCTATCTGCGCTGGATCGAGCGTGGGGGCTGGGACCCGGCCCGGGCCCTGCCGCACATCCTCCTGCGCACCGCCGTCGATCGCGACCTCTTCGTCGGCGTGGCCAAACTCCGCGCCCTGCGGCTCCTGTGGAGCAAGATAGCCACCGCTTGCGGCATCGAGGAGCCGCCGCCGGCACGCATCCACGCGGTGACCTCCGAGCGTCCGCTCACTTCCCGCGAGGCGTGGGTCAACATGCTCCGCATCACGACCCAGACCCTGGCCGCGGTCGTTGGTGGCGCCGACTTGGTCACCACGGCGGCCTGGGACCGCCCCCTCGGGGAGTCGACCGCCGCCGCCCGCCGGCTGGCCCGCAACACGCAGTCGATCCTGGGCTTCGAGAGCCAACTCGGCCGCGTGCTCGACCCGGCCGGCGGCGCGCACTACATCGAGGAGCTCACCGACCAGTTGGCTCGCCGTGGCTGGCAGATGATGCAGGAGATCGAGACCGCCGGGGGAGCCGAGAAGGCCCTAACGAGTGGCTGGCTGGCGGAGCGCCTGGACCAACGCCGAGCCACCCGACGCACCGCACTCGCCGATGGCAGCTTCAGCATCATCGGCGTCACCGAGTTCGTGGCCGAGGACGCGCTCGGGCGCCTGCGCGAGCTGCTCAAGCGCCGCGGCGCGCAGGAACGTGCCCCGGAACGAATCGCCGCTGATCCCGGGACGACGGCTAAACGGGCCGCTCGGCGCCTGCGTGACTACCTCGAGTCGCGACGGCCCTCAGCGGCGCCTGCCGCGACCGCCGAGCCGCCCGGACTAGACGGCGTGACCCAGGCCGCGGCCGAGGGCGCCACCCTGGGCGAGATCTCGACAGCACTCGGGCGCGCCCCCGGCGAGACTCTCACGCCATTGCCCGCCTACCGCGACAGTGAGGCCTACGAGTGAGCCAGCGGACGGAGATTCCGCCGTTCGCGGAGCTCGAGTTCGACGCGGTGGCGGCGATGATGTCACCGGGCGCCGAGCCCCGCATCCCAGGAACTCGTCGCGCCAAGGGCGATCGTCGTCGGGGCGAAAGGCGTTCCGGCAAGGACCGGCGAATACGCGAAGGCAAGGCTCCGGGCGTTGAGCGCCGAAGCGGGCGCGAGCGGCGGGTCAGCCTGATGAAGCGTGCGGCCGATAACCGCCGGGGTGGCGACGACCGTCGTAGCACCGAGAGGCGCGGCGGCACCGAGCGGCGGGCGCAAGACGCTGCACCCCCTGACGACGAGAGGCGCTCGGGAGACGAGCGTCGTAGTGCAACCGGCCGCCGGGGTTCCGAGAACCGGCGATCCGGTGCCGACCGACGCCGCGGCGAACGCCGGAGCGGTACCGACCGGCGGCAAGTCGTCGGCCAGCCGCCAGCCGAGGAGCGCCGTTCAGGAGTCGATCGCCGCATGACGCCCGACAGCCGTTCCGGGCGTGAGCGACGCTTAGCACGCACCCGCCGGAGCACTCCGGAGCTGACCACCGAGGGCATCGGCCACAAGTCGCTCTACACTCCTGCCGACCTCGACGGTGTCGACTACCTCGGCACCGCTCCCGGCTTCGCGCCATACGTTCGCGGCCCCTACACCACGATGTATGTCCGCCGCCCGTGGACCATCCGTCAGTACGCCGGCTTCTCCACCGCCGAGGAATCGAACGCGTTCTACCGCCGCAACCTGGCGGCCGGCCAGAGGGGCCTGTCGATCGCCTTCGACCTCGCCACTCACCGCGGCTACGACTCCGATCATCCCCGGGTCAAGGGCGACGTCGGCATGGCCGGGGTGGCGATCGACTCGATCCTCGACATGCGTATCCTCTTCGCCGGCATCCCGCTCGACGAGATGAGCGTCTCGATGACCATGAACGGCGCTGTCCTGCCGGTGATGGCGCTCTATATCCTCGCCGCACAGGAACAGGGCGTCGCCGCCAAGAAGCTCACCGGGACCATCCAGAATGACGTGCTCAAGGAGTTCATGGTCCGCAACACCTACATCTACCCGCCGGCGCCGTCGATGCGGATCGTCGCCGACATCTTCGCCTACACCGCCGAGAAGATGCCCCGCTTCCACTCGATCTCGGTCTCCGGCTACCACATGCAGGAGGCCGGGGCGACACTCGACCTGGAGCTCGGCTACACCCTGGCGGACGGCATCGAATACGTCCGTGCCGGCATCGCCGCCGGCCTCGACGTCGACGCCTTCGCGCCCCGCATTTCCTTCTTCTTCTGCACCGGCATGAACTTCTTCGTCGAGATCGCCAAGCTGCGTGCCGCGCGTCTGCTGTGGGCCGAGCTCATGCAGGAGTTCGGGCCCCGGGAGGAGAAGAGCTCGATGCTGCGCACCCACTGCCAGACCTCGGGCTGGTCGCTCACCGCCCAGGACATCTACAACAACGTCGTGCGCACGGCTGTCGAGGCGATGGCGGCCACCCAGGGCGGCACGCAGTCACTGCATACCAACGCCTTCGACGAGGCGCTGGCTCTGCCCACCGACTTCTCCGCTCGCATCGCCCGCAACACTCAGCTTCAACTGCAGCACGAGTCCGGCACCTGCCGGGTGGTCGATCCCTGGGGCGGCAGCTACTACGTCGAGCGCCTGACCCACGATCTCGCCGAGCGCGCCCGCGCGCACATCCGCGAGGTCGAAGAGCTCGGCGGCATGGTCAAGGCCATCGAGCAGGGGCTACCCAAGCTCAGGATCGAGGAGGCCGCCACCCGCGCCCAGGCCCGGATCGACTCCGGCGAGCAGGTCGTCGTCGGGGTCAACAAGTACCGCACCGACGACGAGGACGAGGTCGAGGAGCTCGGCGGCATGGTCAAGGCCCTCGAGCAGGGCCTGCCCAAGCTCAGGATCGAGGAGGCCGCCGCCCGCCGCCAGGCCCGGACCGACCGCGGCGAGGAGGTGATCGTCGGGGTCAACAAGTACCGGGTGGAAAACGAGGCGCCGCCGGAGATTCTGGATATCGACAACGCCGCCGTGCGCGACCGCCAGGTCAAGCGCTTGGCGCGCCTCCGCAAGGAGCGCGACGAAGCGGCCTGCCAGGCGGCGCTGGAGGCGCTTCGCCAGGCGGCGGCCAGCGGCGAGGGCAACCTGCTGGCGCTCTCGATCGAGGCCACGCGCGCACGCGGCAGCGTCGGCGAAATTTCCTCTGCCCTGGAGTCCGTCTTCACCCGCCACCGTCCGGTGGTCCGCAGCATC
>JAPUJD010000139.1 GCA_027296385.1 Acidobacteriota bacterium
AAGCCCCGGTAGCCGCGGTAGAAGCCGGTCTCGTAGGTCGAGACCGACGCCGCCTGCGGCTCGACCTTCAAGAAGAGGACGCACAGCAAGGGAATCATGGTCAGGGACAGGAGCCACGAGCACATGAGCGTGATCGTCACCACCTGGAACAACGCCGCCGTGTACTCGCCGGTCGTCGACTGAGCGAGAAAGATCGGCAGGAAGGCCGCCGCCGTGGTCAGCGAGGAGACCAGTAGCGGTGTCTTGAGCTCCGTCGCGGCGTCGATCGCCGCCTGCTTGACCGACTTGCCCTCGGATGTCTGCACGAGGATCGACTCCGACATGACGATCCCGTTGTCGACCAGCAGGCCGAGCGTGATGATCAGGGCGGCGAGCGACATCGAGTTGATGCCGACGTCGAAGAACGCCATGAAGATGAAGCTCATGATGATCGCCACGGGAATGAGACTGGTGACCACCATGCCGGTGCGCAGGCCGAGGCTGACGAGCATGACCAGCATCACGATGCCGACAGCCTGCATGAGGTTGCGAACGAAGGCGTCGACCTTCCTCTCCACCTCGCCCGCCTGGAACTGGGTGAACTCGAAGTCGATGCCGTGCGGGTAGCTGGCCTGCAAGCGATCGATGGTCGCGCGGACCTCCTCGCCGAGCGCCAGGATATTGCCGCCCTCGCGCATGGAGATCGCCAGGGCTAGACCCGGTTCGCCGCTGGCGTGCATGCGACGCCGCGGCGGGTCGATGTAGCCGCGATAGATGTCGGCTACGTCTTCGAGGTAGATCAGCTCGTCGCGACCGGGCACCCGGATGATCGTGCGCCGCAGGTCGTCCACCGACTCGAAGTTGCCCGAGGGTTCGAGCACGATCTCCTCGTCCGCGGTCCGCACCTGGCCGCCCGGATTGATGATGTTGCGGCTCTCCAGGATGTTCTCGAGCTGCCGCGGCGAGAGGCCGAGCTCGGCCAGCCGGGCGTTGTTGTACTCGACGAAGATCCGCTCTTCCTGGGTGCCGTGGATCGCGACCTTGGCCACCTCGTCGATCAACAACAGCTCGTCGCGCACATCTTCGGCCACGTCCTCGAGCTCGGCGTAGCTGTAGCCGTCGCCGGTGAGGTTCACGACCGTGCCGAAGACGTCGCCGAACTCATCGTTGACGTCGGGACCGATTACGCCATCGGGCAGCTCATCGGCGGCGCGACCGACCTTGCGTCGCAGGTCGTCCCAGATTGGGCGCATCTCCCGGTAACGCTCCTGGATGTCGACCATGATGATCGATACGCCGTTTTTCGACTGGCTCTCGATGACCTCGACCTGGGGGATCTCCTGGATCGCCTTCTCGAGTTTGTCGGTCACCAGCTGCTCGACCCGCCCGGGACTGGCACCCGGAAAGTACGTGATCACCATCGCGGTGCGGATGGTGAACCCCGGATCCTCCGACTGCGGCATCCCGGCGTAGGCCCGCAGGCCGGCGACCAGGATGACCAGCAGGACGACCAGCGTGACGCGGTCGTTCTCGATCGCCGCGCGAGTCAGATTCACTATTCGGACTCCTGCACCAAGACGCGCTCGCCGTCGGTCAGCCGCCTGACGCCGGCGGTGACGATCAACTCCCCCTCTGCCAGACCGCTCAGTACCTCGAGACCGTCAGCCGTCAACTCGCCGACGGTGACCGCCCGCCGACCGACCGTCCCCGAGCCCTTGTCGAGCACGAAGACGTAGCGTCCTGCGCGATCTTCACCGACCGCCACCGGAGCCACCAGCATCCTGCCCTGGCCTCCCGCGACGGGAAAGCGAAAATCGGCTTCCGCCGCCATGCCCGAGCGGATCCTCGGGTCGGCCTCCTCGAGACGCACGGTCACCGCAAAGGTCGTCGCCGTGCCCAACATCGCCACCCCCGCCTCGGTGACCCCCGCTTCGAAGCTGCGGCCCGGCAAAGCGTCGAAGCGCACTACTGAGCGCTGGCCGAGCTCGATGTCGGCAATCAGCAGCTCGGGCAACGCCACTTCGACGTCGATGTGGCCCGCCGCGGTGAGCAGGAACAGCTTCTGCCCGGCCTGGATATTCTCGTTCACCTCGACGGCGACGGATGCCACCGTGCCGTCGACCGGCGCGTGCAAGGTGCAATAGGAGACCTGCTGTCGCGCCCCCTCCAGGCGCTTCTCTACCGCCACCACCTGTGCTTGGCTCGACTCGTTGTTGGCCCGTGCTCCGTCGAGCTCGCGTCGCGAGGCGTTGTTGTTCTCGTAGAGACCCCGCACCCGCTCGTAGTCGGCCTCGGCATTGCGCGCCGCGGCTTCAGCCTGCGCCAGACCCGCCAGAGCTTCCTGCACCCGTAGCTCGTAGTCGGTGGCATCGAGCCGCGCCAGGACGTGCCCACGCCGCACCTGCTCGCCGACGACCACCGGTACGCGCTCGACGGTGCCGCTGACGCGGAAGCTGAGCTGAGTCTCGAGGCCGGCCTTGGCCACGCCGGCGAATGTGCGTAGCCGCGCCGCGCGGCTGGTCGAGACCTGCTCGAAGCGCACCGGCCGTAGCACGGTCTCGGCCTTGGGCGGCTCCTGGCACGCCAAGAGAACGGAGACGCCGACGACGACAAACCCCAGCCTGCGGCCTCCACGCCGACAAGCTTCGAGACCGCTGTCCCATACCCTCATCACACGTCTCCTCACTTGTGGTACCTCCTACGGCAACGCGACGCCTTGCTCGCGCAGGTAGACATCGAGCCTGGCGACCCAAGCGTCTCTCTCCTCCGCGCCGACAAACGGTTCGAGCGTGCTGGCGGAGCGCTTGGCCTCGAGCCAATCGATCAGGAAATCGTAGAGCGCATTGGCGGCGCCCTCTTCCGCGTTCACGGCCGCCGTCTGGGCGTCCAACAGGTCCAGCAGTGAGGCGACGCCGCGGACGTAGGCGTCGTTCACCAGATCGAAATTGCCGCGCGCCGCTTGGGCCGCCCGATCCGACAGACCGATGCCGACCAGGGAAGCGCGAGCCTGCTCCAGGGCGGTGCGAATGCGCTGCTCGAGCTTTTCCTCGACCGCCGCCCGCTCGAGACTCAGGCCTTGGAACTCGATCTCGGCTCGCCTGCGCTGGGCCTCTCGCAGGCCACCAGCGAAGATCGGCACCGAGGCCTGGAGCGCCAAGCTCCAGTTGCTGTCATCCGCCAAGGGCAGGGTGAAGGGCAGGCCAGCGACGCCCTGGGATCCGGCACCACCGCGCGACAGGATCTCCTCCAATGTCGCCTGCAGGCTGACGGTCGGCGCCCAGAAGGCGCGGTGCGACGACAGCCTGAGACGGTTCTGCGCCGCGATTCCGGCGTCGATCCGCGCCAGCTCCGGCGAGCGCTGCAGCCCTTCGATCACGACGAAGTTGGCGAAGATCTCGTAGCCCCTCGGGGTGTCGACGTATTGCTGGAAGCGCGCCAGGCCGGTCAACAGCCCGACCTCCTCCAGGCCCACGTCCTCGGCGATGAAGAGCGAATCGAGCGCGCGATGGAGGATCCGGTTGACGGCTATCTCCTGGCTGCGTCGATCCGCTACGGCCTCCACCAGAGATTTTCTCGCGGTGGCGAGCTCGCTCTCCCAGCGCAACACTTCGCCGGCCGAGGCCACCCCTATATCGCGCCGAACCTCGGAGACGTCGAGATTGGAACGGGTTCGGTCGAGGTTGTTGCGCTGGACCCGCTCGAGCGCCTTGGCGCGCATCAGGTTGAGGTAGGTCGTCGCCGCCTCGAGGACGATGTCGAACTTCAGGCTTTCGAGATCATGCACCCGCGCTGCCTGGAGGCTTTTCTGGACCTTCAGGTTGGCCCAAGCCGGCTCCGAATAGAGCAACTGGCTCAGCGACGCGCCGGCGGTCACGGTGCGCTCGGGCTGGCTGCCGAGGCTGGCGAGGGCCCGATCGTCATCGATCGTGACGTGGGATCCCGAGAGATCGACCTTGGGCTTGAGGGCGGATCGCGCCCGCGCGACCTCTTCGGCTCCGGCCTGGACCTTCCGCCGGCCCACGAGCAGATCCAGGTTGAGATCGATTGCCTCCTGCACCGCCTTCTCGAGCGAGAGCTCGTAGGCCCCTTCGAGATCCTCCGCGTGGAGCACCTCGGCCTCGATCAACACCTCCCAGCGCGGCGAGACGTCGATGGCGCGAGCCGTCGCCATGTTGATTCGGAGACGCCGACGAACGGTGAACTCCACCGGGATCTCGCCGGGATCCTCACCCAGAAGGATGCGCTGGATGTTGAGCCCGATCCGCCGCGCCAGCTTGGGAAAGAACTCCGGCGAACCGGCAGATGCCAGCATTCCCGCCTCCACGTCACCACCGTCGAGGCCCGAGAAGCTCGGCAGACGCCGCTCGATGAATCCGTCGATGAGACGCCGGTACTCGGCCGGAGAAAACTGGAATAAGGGCCACACGTAGACCGCGTCCACTGATGAGGACAACGCCGCCAGAGCCTCACTTGCCGAGGTGCCTACCGGGATGTACTCGCACTCGACGCCCGATCCGGCGAGCGCTCTCGCCGTGCGCTCCGGCAGCTCGGGAATCGCCTGGAGCAGCGTCGCGCCCGTCAGGATCGCAATGTGGCCGAAAGGCACGATCGCACGGTAGTTCTCCAGCTCCTCGGTCAACGTGTCGGGCAAGGCGACGTAGTTGAGGTTGTGCACGCCGCTGGTGCCGTTGTCGAACGGCAGGCCTTGAAGCCGCGGATCGATGACCACCGGCGCGATCACCGGCTTGGGTAATTCACCCAGGCAGCAGGTCGCCTGCGATGCCAGCAGCCCCCAGGTGACCACCAGATCGACATCAGGGTCGTCGAGCAGCCGGAGGATGTTGGCCCGGGCCGTATCGAGCGTAAAGTCGCCGATCAGGTAGGACTCGTCCGGGAAGCTCAGGTCGAACTCGCCTTCGGTCAGCAGCGTCGCCTCGCGGATGGTCAACTGCCGCACCATGTCGTTCTGCGGCCACGGACCGTCGACGACCACACCGACGCGCACCTCCGGCAAGGCCGCGAGAGCAAGGGCCGAGCAAGCCCCGGCGAGCACCAGCGCCAGGGCGACAGCTTTCCGGCCGAGGTTGAGTCTCATGCTCGCTTGCACCTTGGTGTCCTCTCTCTGGGTAGCCGCCGGAGCACGCGGACGATCCCGACGATGTTCAATCCGGGCTCCGGTCCCCGGGGCGAAGTAGCGACATCTTAGCTTGA
>JAPUJD010000014.1 GCA_027296385.1 Acidobacteriota bacterium
GTGCTGTCAACCTGTGCAGGTTTCACGTAGAACGACCACGAGATGTGGGGGTTCGGGCCTCCGGCGGGTTCTCGTGCCGGCTCGCGACAGATGCATGCCACTGCGATCTGGGGGCGATTTCATCCAGACCGGGTTGCCCGCTGGGTCTCCCAGGCGTCGAGTTCGTGCAGAAACCCCGGACAGAAGTGCTCTTTCGTCTTCCTTCCGGTCAGCAAGGTCCACAGATGTGGTAGCGCTCGCATCTCGCATCCCGGCGTGGCGATCGCCGCCGCCAGGACGAAAGACAAACCGAGGTGACCGAAAGTATAGAGGACGAAAAGCCAGGCGAAGCGTCCAAGTGCCGGACTCCACCAGGAGCCTGCGCTCAGCGCCAGGCCGATCGCCCAGAGAAGGATGACGCCCGTCACAACGTAGCGTGGCCAAGCCCTCCAATCAGTACCGAAGCCGATGTTGACCACTGGTGGGATCAACCAGAGGGCGAATGCGATCGAGAGCAAGGCCGTCCAGTAGGGGATGGCCTTGCTGACTAGGGCTCCCGGATAGGTCCACAGGAACCAGCAGACGTAGAGCAGCCAGAGCCCGAGCAGCAACCGGACGCTGCGGCCGATCGGGCCCGGCTTGCGGAGTGTCCCGGGGTCGTCGAATCGAGTCTCGTCGGCAAATGAGCTCATCACGACCTCCTGTCGTTTCGTTTCACATCCTGCAGTGTACGAAGCTGGAAAGGCGCTGACTACTGCCAAAAGTCACCGTCGGGCACCATGACTTCCGGCACGGACGCCGAGCCCCTCCATCAGGGGCGGCGAGAGCCAGTCTCGAGCCTCTCTCGAGCGACCCCTCGCCCCGGAGGCGCCCGGAACGGAATGAGAAATGCAGGCTAGAATCAACCAGTGAACGAGCCTGGGCGATGTGTCGCCCCGTGGCTCTACGGGGCCCCGCCGAGGAGCATGGCCATGGAACGCCGGGACTTTCTGATGGGTGCAGCCGGGATGCTGGGCCTGTCGTCGCTTGTCGCAAGAGCGTCGGCGCACACGGGAACCGACAGCCCCTCCTCTGCGATCACGCTGTTCCTGTGCGGCGACGTGATGACCGGCAGGGGCATCGACCAGCTGCTGGCCCACCCGAGCGAGCCGAGGCTCCACGAGCCGTACGTCCGGGACGCTCGCCGTTATGTCGAGCTGGCGCAGGAGGTGCACGGACCGATCGAGCGCCCGGTGGATCCTTCCTACATCTGGGGCGCGGCCCTGGCCGAGCTGGAACGGCTCCGACCAGATGTGCGGATCGTGAATCTGGAGACCGCCGTCAGCCGGAGCTCCGAGCACTGGCCGGGGAAGGGGATCCACTACCGGATGCACCCGGCCAACGTCGGCTGCCTCACGGCCGCCGAGATCGACTGCTGCGTCCTGGCCAACAACCACGTGCTCGACTGGGGGTATGCGGGGCTTGCCGAGACGGTGCCGACCCTTCGAAGGGCGGGTGTCGAAACGGTCGGGGCCGGTCGCGACCTGGCTGAGGCGACCGCTCCGGCGATCCTCGAGGTGGTCGGCAAGGGACGCGTGGTCGTCTTCGCCTTCGGCTCGCCGACGAGCGGTATCCCGCCCGAGTGGGCAGCTACGATGGAACGCCCGGGCGTCAGCCTCCTGAGCGAGCTGTCCGACGCGGCGCTACAGCGGATCGCGGCGCGAGTCGGTGCGGAGAAAAGGCCGGGCGATGTGGTGGTGGCGTCGATCCACTGGGGCGGAAACTGGGGCTACGCGATTCCGGCCGACCAGCGGCGCTTCGCCCGGCGACTGGTCGAGGTGGCGGGCGTCGATGTCGTCCATGGTCACTCGTCGCACCACCCTCGCGGGATCGAAATCTACCGAGGGCGGCCGATCTTCTACGGCTGCGGTGATTTCCTCAACGATTACGAGGGTATCGGCGGCCATGAGGAGTTTCGGGGCGACCTGGTGTTGGCGTACTTCGTGAGTCTTGACCCGGCAAGCGGCCGATTGGTGCGTCTCGTGGCGACACCCTTTCAGAGCCGGCGGCTTCGACTCGAGCGAGCCGCGCCCGCAGATTCAGCCTGGCTGCGTGAGACGCTCGATCGCGAAGGGGGACCGCTCGGCACGCGCGTCGACGCAGGCTCGGACGAGACCCTCGTCTTCCGCTCGCGAGACGACCGTTCGAGCGCCGAGTCGGTTTGACCCGCTGTCTCACCCGTGCAAGGTCGAGCTTCGCGCCGATCACCTGGCCGCGTGCGGCGCCGCCAGCCCGGCCACGACATAGAGGCCGCAGGCGACCACCACGACGGCGGTGAATCCGAGGTGAACGGCGAGCAGCGTGGCGAGCACCGCCGACAGCACCGAAGCCCAGCCATTGACGCCCCAGGCCCAGGGCACGAGATCGGGCTGTTCGGCAGCCACCCGCCGCAGGCCGAGCGGGAAGGGCATTCCCAGGAAAAAGGCCAGCGGCGCGATCGCCAGCAGGGCCAGCGGCACCTTGAGCCACGGCGACCACGCGGCGCAGCGGGTAAAGAGCACCGTCGACAGCGCGACGCAGAGGAGCACCGTGAGGACGATCGCGCCGACGGCCAGACGGATCGGCGCTCTCGGCCACCTGCGCTCGAGCCATTGCGAGGCGCCGCTGCCAAGACCGGCGAAGAATAGAAATCCGGTCAGCACTACCGCCACCGCCAACAGCGGGTGGGCCAGGAAGCGCGTCAGGTGCTGGATGAAGGCGATCTCGAGAAAGAGGAAGGCGAGACCGAGACACAGGAAGTAGAGCCCTACGCGACTGGCACCAGCGATCGATCGCCGCCGGATCAGCCACAGGGGCAGGAGGATCAGGACGAGCCCGGCGAGCACTGCCTGGGCGAGCGCTGCGACCAGCAGAATGTAGCTCCACTCGACGAGCGCCGCGCCGCCGCGGGTCCGCAGCCGCAGCAGCTCGGCGAGCGAGCGCCAGCGAAAGGAGCGGAAGAAGTACGGCCTGTCATCGGTAGCCGGGGCGACGTGGAGCTTGTAGTCGCGAACGAACTCTTGCCGGCTCGGGCCTATCAGCGCCTGCGCCGCCCGGAAGAGCACCGGCTGGTCGAGCAGATTGAATCGATTCGCTTCGCTCTCGGGCATCCCGGCGTAGTACACGACGTCAAACGAACGCTCGGCGCAGAAAGTGCGAATCGCCGCGATCTCCCCGCGGGTGAACGCGGTTCGCTTGACCATGACCAGGAAGCGGCTCCAGCTGCGGATCGCCGCGATACGCTCGCGTGCCGCGAGTCCCGAGCGCTCGAGCGCCTCGGCGGCAGTGGCCAGGAGCTTGACACTGGCCCGTGGTGGCGCGCTGAGCTCGCCGTCGGCGGCGAGAATCCCACCGTCCGCC
>JAPUJD010000140.1 GCA_027296385.1 Acidobacteriota bacterium
ATGAACGTGCGCGGTCGCACCTACGTGCTGATCGGGCGGACGACCTTCTCGGCGGCGGGCAATCTGGTGACCAAGCTCGCCAACGAGACCGAGGCGGTCTTCGTCGGCGAGCCGTCGGGCTCGAAGCCCAATCACTACGGAGATGCGCGGCGGGTGACGCTACCGGAGAGCCGGCTCGACGTCTCGATCTCGACCCTCTACTGGCAGGACGGCGGGCCGTTCAACGGCGCGTGGCTGGCGCCGAGCGTGGCAGTCGATACTCGATCTGCCGATTGGGTCGCCGGCCGCGACCCCGTGCTCGAGGCGAGCCTGGCGCTCGATGCGGGGGAGATCAGCCAGCCGTTCCAACAGTTGTTGACCACCACCTTTCAAGCCGAGGGGCTCGAGGCGGCGATGGTCGCCTACGAGCGTTTCAAGGCGGATCCGGCGCATCGCTACGTCGACACCGAACGGGCGATGAACCAGGCCGGCTATTTCCTCTTGGGCAACAACATGGTCGAGCCGGCGATCCAGGTCTTCCACCTCAACGTCGTCGCCTATTCCGCCAGCTGGAACGCCCACGACAGCCTGGG
Source organism: Acidobacteriota bacterium (assembly GCA_027296385.1). Taxonomy (GTDB): domain Bacteria; phylum Acidobacteriota; class Thermoanaerobaculia; order Multivoradales; family JAHEKO01; genus CALZKB01. Next base: position 573 of record JAPUJD010000140.1, read on the forward strand.
TGAGGCGCTGGCGCGGGCCGATCGGGTGGAGGAGGCGATCGAGAGCTACGCGCGGTCAGTGGAGCTCAACCCGGCGAACCAGAGTGGAGTGGAGGCGCTGGAGCGGTTGCGGGCGCAGCGCGAGGCGGGCGGCGGCCAAGGCCGATCTTGACCTTCGGCCACGGCCGCCCGCCCGGGACGGAGAGCGAGAGCTACGCTCGAGGTGGGGAGCCCGGTAGCACCCTGGCTCCGTCCAGGGGCGCGGGATGCTGCCCCCTTGTCCGGCAGGTCGACTTTGCGCTAGTTTGGGTTATCAGGTGTGCCGTGCAGCGGCCCACCCAGGGAGAGCGAGATGTCGATTCGACCCATCAAGCGATTGATCAAGGCCAAGCCGACGATAGAGGGCGCGGGTGTGCATCTCAAGCGCGCGTTCGGTTTCGGCAACACCGGAGAGTTCGATCCGTTTCTGCTGTTTGACGATTTTCGGGGCGACCGGCCGGAGGATTATCAGGCCGGGTTTCCATGGCATCCACACCGCGGCATCGAGACGGTGACCTACGTGCTGACCGGCACGGTCGATCATGCCGACAGCCTCGGCAACGCCGGCGAGGTCGGGGCCGGTGACGTGCAGTGGCTGACGGCCGGCAGCGGGATCGTGCACCAGGAGATGCCGCGTGGCGACGAGGCAGGGCGGATGCACGGTTTTCAGCTCTGGGCCAATCTGCCGTCTTCCTTGAAGATGACGGCGCCGCGTTACCAGGACGTGCTATCGAAGGACATTCCAGAGGTCACCGACGACGACGGGACGAAGATCCGGGTGATCTGCGGCGAGATGTGGGGGGTCAGGGGTCCGGTCGACGGCATCGCGGCCGATCCCCAGTACATCGACGTCTTCGTGCCGCCGGGCAAGAAGAAGAGCCTGCCGGTCGAGACCAGCCGCCATGCCTTCGCCTACGTCTTCGCCGGCTCGGGCAAGTTCTGCAACGCCTCGGGGCCGCTGGCGGTGCCGACGGAGGGCGTCGGTTGGGCGGACACCACGCTGGCGGAGGAGGTAGACAACCGCTCGCTCGTCCTCTTCGACCGGGGTGACGAGGTGACCGTGCAGGCCGGGGAGCAGGGGATCCGCTTCCTCCTGGTCTCCGGCAAGCCGCTCGAGGAGCCCGTGGCCTGGTACGGGCCGATCGTGATGAACACCCAGGAAGAGCTGCGTCAGGCCTTTGCCGAGGTCCAGGACGGCACGTTCTTGAAGCACGGGTAGGCCCGTGGAAGCGGCTTTGGAGCGCGGCCGCTACACCTGGAGCGATGTCGTTGGCTCGAACTTCAACGAAGTGGCCCAGCTTCCAGAGCGAGTCCGTCGGGGTCCTCGAACCGGCCCGCCAGGCCCCAGCCGCCGAAGCGGTCGGTGATGGCCAGCACCAACTCGTTGGCGCCGCGCTCTAGGGGCAGGTAGACGGAGAGCTGGTCGTCGGTCAGCAGCCCCTGGCGGCGGGGCAGGTTGAAGCTATAGCTGTCGTCGTCGGAGGCGAGAAGGCGGCCATTGAGGAAGACGCTCACTTCGTCGCTGAAGCCGAGGTGCAGCCGGCGGGTCGTGGCCTCTTCGGCGGTGATCCGGAGCCGCGCCAGGAGGGCGGCCCGGCGCACGCCCTCGGGGCGGGTGACGAAGCGCTCGAGCTCGACGACGCCATCGGGGTTGGCCGCTACGGTCTGCCAATCGGCGCTGGCGAGGATCTGTGCCGGCGGCTCGAGCACGGCGCCCGGGGCGGGCTCGAAGGTGGAAGAGATCTGCCAAGTCTCGATCCGGCCGGGTGGCACCGCCGCGGCCTCGACGGGCGGGAAGGCGTAGTCGACGACGCCGGGTCGCACGACGACGTTGGCGAAGTTGGCGACGTAGGTATCTGCCGGCGTGCCGAAGGTGCTGAACGAGCGCAGGGCCAGATAGCCCGCTTGCGGTTTCCGCGCGAGGCGGGGAATGACGAGCTGGGGCTCCTCGGTCTCGCCGACAAACACCGCCGCTTGCGAACCCTGAAGAACGAGCTTGATGGGGATCCACGCGTCGGGTGGCAGCGGCGCGGCGGCGGTTGCTCGCGCGTCGTGGTAGATCTGCCACTGGCTCGAGCCCTTGTAGACCGGGGTGTACTGGATGGCGTCAGGCAGCAGCGATTTGTGCGGCCGGAAGTAGATCTCCTCGTGCTCGTCGTCGTCCAGCATGCGAAAGTAGAGGTAGGCGAAGGCGCGGAAAGGGGTGACGCGAAGGTCGAACTCGATCGTGCCGTCGAGCAGCTCGAGATCGTGGTAGGTAGCTTTGCCGGAGATCAGCCGCAAGGAGGTCCGGCCCGCGAAGGCCTCGACCTTGGCTCCGTCGCCCTCGATCTCCCACCCCGGAGCTTCGAGGTCGAGGTGAATCGGCTCCGGATCCCGCGGCGACTCGTCCCCCGGGTCGCCCGCCCTTGCTGGCGCCGCGATGGCCGGAAGTAACCGGGTACAGCAGATGATCAGGCCGATGAGCGCGGCGCGCACGGCCAAGCCAAGGAAAGACCCGTATCGTTTCATGTCCAAGATCTCCAGTCAGTTCAGGTAACCCAACGTCCGCAACGCCTCGACCTCTTCCTCATCGAGCGCCACGGTCACGCCCTCCTCGGCACCGGCGGC
>JAPUJD010000141.1 GCA_027296385.1 Acidobacteriota bacterium
TATTCGGTCGCATTGCTCTCCCGAGAGCCTGGCACCTGGACGCCGATCATTCCAGGTGGCTATTCGGCCCGTGGGACTGCTAACGGCTATCTGGCCTACCTCGACTCGGAAACCTTGCTGGCGGTGCCCTTCGATCCGAGAAGCGGAGAGGTACGAGGCGACCCGATCCCCTTTGTGGACGGGATCGAGTCGTTTGACGTCTCGGACTCTGGATTGCTGGTCTACCGTGAATCAACCGGAGGTGCTCGATTGGTGTCGATCGATCGATCAGAGGAGACACGGATTCTGAGCGACGACACCCAGAACTACCTCCAGCCCCGGTTCTCCCCGGACGGCAGGAAGTTGGCTGTATCGGTCTCTCCGGCCCTGCAGAGCGACCTCTGGGTCTTCGATCTCGAGCGCGGAACTCAGGTTCGGCTGACTTCCGAAGGCGCGGTCAACAACAGTCCCACCTGGAGCCCGGATGGTTCCCGGCTCGCCTTCAACTCGGCCAGGTCGGTACCGGGAATCTACTCGATTCCGTCTAATGGAGGTGGGTTGCCGGAACTGCTCTGGAAGCGGGAGACCACGGTTCGGCTGCCGACGTCATGGTCTCCCGACGGCCGGTGGATCGCCGTTGTCGAGATGAATCGCGATACCGGAACCGATATCTGGCTGCTCGAGACCGGAGATAGCGGTGCGCCAATGCCGTACCTGGTCACACCTTTCGAGGAGCATTCGCCGAGGTTCTCTCCAGACGGCCGCTGGATCGCCTACGTCTCGAATGAGTCGGGTAGGGAGGAAGTCTACGTCCAGCCCTTTCCTGGACCCGGCGGCAAGTGGACCATCTCGACAGCCGGCGGCTCGGAGCCGGTCTGGTCCTCTGACGGGAGCGAACTCTACTATCGCAGCGCCGCGGGGATGATGGGAGTAGCGGTCGATACCAGCGAGGCTCTTCGAGCCGGGAAACCCCGAGTGCTGTTTGACGACACCTTTCAACGAAATTTCCTAGGAGTAGCGAATTACGATGTGGCTCCGGAAGGTGGTCGGTTCGTCATGGTTCAACCGAATCAGGAGAATTCAGGACCAGCTCAACTGAAGGTGGTGCTCAACTGGACTGAGGAACTCAAACGTCTTGCGGCTGAGAGAGAGTCCCCGTAGGGCGAAGGCCAGGTAGCGCCGAGCGCGTCGCGCGATCGCCGCGGCGCACCCATCACTCCTCCCCCATGTGCGGGTAGTCGTACGATTTCGGCGGGACGAAGGTCTCCTTGATCGTGCGCTGCGACGTCCAGCGCATGAGGTTGGCCGCCGAACCGGCCTTGTCGTTGGTGCCGGAGGCCCGCGAGCCGCCGAACGGCTGCTGCCCGACGACCGCGCCGGTGGGCTTGTCGTTGATGTAGAAATTACCGGCGGCGTGGCGCAGGGCGCGGCTCATCTGCTCGATGGCACCGCGATCCTGGGCGAAGATCGCCCCGGTCAGGCCGTAATCGCTCCCGGTGTCGCAGAGCTCGAGTGCCGCCTCGAGCTCCGCGTCCTGGTAGACGTGAATCGTCAGCAAGGGGGCGAAGATTTCTTCCCGCATCAGCTTCGAGCGCGGATCCTCCGACACCACCACGGTCGGCTCGACGAAGTAGCCGGTCGACTTGTCGCCCTGGCCACCGGTGAGGATCTCGAACCCGGGCGTGGTTCTGGCGTGCTCCACATAGCTCAGCGTGTTGTCGAAAGAGGCCTCGTCGATCACCGCGCACATGAAGTTGCGGAAGTCGAGCGGCGAGCCCATGGCAAGCGATTTGACCCTGTCAACCAGCTCGTCGCGCACCCCTGCCCAGAGCGAGCTCGGGATGTAGGCGCGCGAAGCGGCGGAGCATTTCTGCCCCTGGTACTCGAAAGCGCCGCGCAGCAGAGCGATGACCAGGGCCTCGGTGTCGGCCGAGGGGTGGGCGAAGACGAAGTCCTTGCCCCCGGTCTCGCCGACGATGCGCGGGTACGAGCTGTAGTTGGCGATGCTCTCTCCGACCTGGCGCCACATGCCCTGGAAGACCGCGGTCGAACCGGTGAAGTGAATGCCGGCGAGCGCCGAATTCGCTATCGCCGGGTTGCCGACCTGGCTGCCGCGGCCAGGGAGGAAGTTGATCACCCCCGCCGGCAGGCCCGCCTCCTCGAGCAGGCGCATCAGGTAGTAGCCCGAGAGGACCGAAGTGGAGGCCGGCTTCCACAGGGCGACGTTACCCATCATCGCCGGCGCCGTCGGTAGATTGCCGGCGATCGAGGTGAAGTTGAAGGGCGTCACCGCGAAGACGAAACCCTCCAACGCTCGGTACTCCAGCCGATCCCAGAGGCCGCTCACCGAGGCCGGCTGCGCGCGGTAGATCTGCTCCATGTAATGTGCGTTGAAGCGCCAGAAGTCGGCCAGCTCGCAGGCGGCGTCGATCTCTGACTGGAACACGGTCTTCGACTGATTGAGCATCGTCGCCGCGTTGATCGTCGCGCGCCAGGGGCCGGCCAACAGGTCGGCAGCCTTGAGAAACACCGCCGCTCGCGCCTCCCAGTCCATCTCCGACCACTGCTTCCAGGCCTCCAGGGAGGAGGCCACCGCCTGATCGACCTCCCCGGCGCCAGCCTGGTGAATGGTGGCCAGAACGTGACCATGGTCGTGGGGGCAGACCGCCTCCATGGTCTGCCCGGTCCGCACCTCGTCCCCACCGATGATGAGGGGGATGTCGATCCGCTCCCCCATCATGCTGGCGAGCCGCTGCTTGAGCTCCGCCTTCTCCGGCGACCCCGGCGCGTAGCTCTTGATCGGCTCGTTGACCGGTGTCGGTAATCGTGCGATCGAGTTGGACATCGCGCTCGAATCTCCTGTCTTGATCCAGCCCAGTCCACCGGGCGGTGGGCCGATGCTCTGAAACGCTATCTAGTGTCCCGTGCAGGACGGCCGCGACATCACGCGGAAGTGACCTCGCCCAAGGGCTTCACCGACACCACCTGAGCGCGTGGGATCACCATCCGGTCGTGCTTCTTCCACACTCCGAACTGAGCGGCGCGCTCGACGTACTCACGCTTCGAGCGTCCGTCGTCGCCGTCGCGGTGCACGTCGACGTCGAGCAGGATCACCACCTCGTCGTCTTCGTCGTCACAGCGGCCGACGAAAATCTCCGGCCCCGTCGTATCCACCACGACGGTGATCCCGTGCAGGTCGCTCTTGCCCTGGTGGAAGGTACCCACCGCGGTCAGGACGCGGCGACCGCGCCGCACAGGCGATCGAACGCCCCGATCAGATCGGCCGCTACCTCTTCGGCGCTGCGGTTCTCGATTCGATGCCGGGGCACGAAGTAGGCAAGCTCGCCGTCTTTGAACAACGCGATCGATGGGCTGCTCGGCGGGATGTCGGCGAAATACTGACGCGCTCGCGCCGCGGCTTCGACGTCCTGGCCGGCGAACACGGTCCCGAGGCGATCCGGCTTGACCGCGCTCTCTAGCGCCGAGCGCACACCGGGCCGGGCCTGGCCGGCTGCACATCCACAGACCGAGTTGATCACCAACAGCGCCGTGCCCTCCTGGGGGGACAGGAAAGCCTCTACCTGCTCGACGGTGCGTAGTTCTTCCATTCCAGCCATGACGAGCTCATCGCGCATGGGCTTGATCATCAATTCAGGGTAGGGCACTTCGATTTCCTCCTGCTGTAGTCGCCACCGACTGGCGGCGCCCCATTGTACGCCACATGCGGCGCCTCCAGAAGACTGCCCGCTGGTAAGCTCCGCTCTCCCGAACTAGTGTAGTGCGTCGCGACAACGAGCCGGAGACCTCCCATGCCCTCACTCAGCCAAAAGACGCCGCGGCTCGCGCTCGCCCTACTCGTTGCGCTGAGCGCCAATACCTGCGCCAGTGCGGGCACGGGGCTCGACAGTGGATCCCCCGGGCGCGACATGGCAGAGGCCGCGGCTCCGGAGGCAGCCGGAGGACCGCTGCGCGCGGCCTTCCTCGTCGTCGACGGGGTCTACGACACCGAGCTCATCGCGCCGTACGACGTCTTCGAGCACACCCGCCACCACGACCCCGCCGGGCACGGCATCGAGGTCTTCACCGTCTCACCGGACGGTCGCGAGATCGTCACCGCCGAAGGGCTGCGGATCGTTCCCGACCACAGCTTCGCCACCGCACCGGTAGCCGACATCCTGGTAGTTCCCAGCGCCGAGCACAGCCGTGACACCGACTTGGAGAACGACGAGCTGATCGCTTGGGTGCGCGAGACCGGCCAGCGGGCCAGCCACGTGATGTCGCTGTGTTGGGGCGCCTTCGTTCTCGCCCGGGCGGGCCTGCTCGACGACCGGGCGTGCACTACCTTCCCCGGCGACTACGCCCGCTTTGCCACCACCTTCCCCAAGCTCGACCTGCGCTTCAACGTCAGCTTCGTGCACGACGGCGACCGTCTCACCTCCCAGGGCGGAGCGCGCAGCTTCGAGGCCGCGATGTACCTCGTCGACTATCTCTTCGGGCAACAGGTGGCAGCCGGCGTCGGTCGCGGCTTGCTGATCCCCTGGCCGCCCGCGCCTGACGATCGCCCAGTGATCGTGTCCCACGCTCACCGATCCCGCACCCCGGCGGACTGAGGAGCCTCAGCCCGCGACCTGTGCCGCGCGGTGGAGCCGTGGCGCCGGACATGGTCGGCTCCCTACCAGATATCGGCCCTCAGGTCGGCAGCCTGCACCATCGCGTCGCCCTCGACGCAACGCCAGGCGGCAGCGAACTCCGGCATGTTGGTCATCGGCCCGTTGGCCCGGAACTTGGACGGCGAATGCGGGTTGGTGTTGACTTGTAACTTCATCGCCTCGTCGCGGTAGTTGCGGCGCCAAGCCTGAGCCCAGGAGAGGAAGAAACGCTGGTTGGGCGTGAAACCGTCGATCTCACCCGGGTCATTCTCTTTCAGCGCCTCCTGCAGGGCGTAGTAGGCCATGGTGATGCCGGCCAGATCCCCGATGTTCTCGCCCAGGGTCAGCTCGCCGTTGACGTGCAGGTCATCGACCGCCACGAAGCCGGAGTACTGGTCGACCAGCTTGGCCGTGCGTTCCTCGAAGCGGGCGCGGTCCTCGTCGGTCCACCAATTCTGCATATTGCCGGCCGCGTCGAAGCGACTGCCCTGATCGTCGAAGCCGTGCATGAACTCATGCCCGATGACGCCGCCCATGGCGCCGTAGTTGACCGCGTCGTCCATCTCGCCGTCGAAGAACGGCGGCTGCATGATGGCCGCCGGGAACACGATCTCGTTCATCACCGGGTTGTAGTAGGCGTTGATCGTCTGTGGTGCCATGCCCCACTCGTTGCGATCGATCGGCTTGCCTATCTTGTCGAGGTTGCGCCACATCTCGAAGGCATTGCCCGCGCGAACGTTGGCCAGGTAGCTCTCGGCACCGACCTCGAGCCGCGTGTAGTCGCGCCACTCGTCCGGGTAACCGATCTTCGACACGAAGGACTCGAGCTTCTCGATCGCCCTGGTTTTGGTCTTCTCTCCCATCCACTCGAGATTCTGCAGACGCATACGGACGGCGGCGCGGAGATTCTCGATCATTTCATCCGCCCGGGCCTTGGTCTCGGGCGGGAACGCATCCTCGACGTAGACCCGACCCAGCGCCTCGCCGAGGCTCGCGCTGGTCTGGTCGACGACCCGCTTCCAGCGCGGCCGCAGCTCCTCGGTGCCCCGGAGCGTCTTGCCGTAGAACTCGAAGTCGGCGTTGACCACCGCCTCGGAGAGATAGGGCGAGAAGCTGTTGACCAGGTGCCAGCGCAGGTAGCTCTTCCAGGTGCCGAGCGAGGTCTCTTCGAGCGCCTCATTCATCACGGTGAAGAACTTCGGGTGGGCGTAGGAGAAGGTCTCCAGCTCGTCGAGCCCCAGGTGGTCGAAGTAGGTTGTCCACGAGAAGGCGGGCGTCGCCGCGTCGGCATCACCCATCGCCTGGATGTTGTAGTAGTTGGCCGGGTTGCGCAGCTCGACGTTGGTCAGTGAAGCCTCGGCGAAACGGGTCTCGAGGGCGAGGATCTCCGCCGCCGCGGAGTCTGCGGCTTCGGGCGAGCCGCCCAGGAGCTGGAGCATGCGCGAGACATGGGCCGAGTACTTTTCGCGCAGCTCGCTCGACTCCTCGTCCTCGCGGGTGTAGTAGTCGCGATCCGGTAGCCCGAGGCCGCCCTGGATGGCGTAGGCGATGTACTGCTCGCTGTCTTTCAAATCCTGGAAGATGGCCATCTCGAAGAGAACGGTCGTGCCCTCGAGGTGCAGGTCGCGCACGATCGCCGTCACGTCGTCGCGACTGGCGATAGCGTCGATCCGTGCCAGGTCGGCCTCGATCGGCGCCAGACCAGCGGCTTCGATGCTCTGCGTGTCGATGCCGGTGCTCCAGAAGTCACCCACCTTCTGGCGGTTGCTGCCGCCGGCGACGTCGGCGAGGGCTGACTCTTCGAGGATGTCTCTCAAGAGCTCGTAGTTGCGCTCACGCATCTCGCTACTGATACCCCAGGAGCTGTGCTCGGCCGGGATCGTGTTCGTCGCCAGCCAGGTTCCGTTGGCGTACTGGTAGAAGTCGTCGCAGGCCTCCACCGTTTCGTCCATGTTGCGGCGGTCCAGGCCATGGCTGTTGGTGACGAACTCTTCGGGCTCCCGGACCTCCCCGCAGCCGATCGCCGCGATCGTCATCACACCCACCAAGGCAACGCTGGCAAATCTTGGCATCCGAAACATCTCCTTACTCTTGCACACCCCGGGCGGCACAAGTGAGCCTTGTACCTCGGGTCATCCGAATCATCGGGTTCTGGGTTGGCAGGACAGTCGGAGACCACCCTAGTCAGAGTCTACGTCGGTCGGGTCGTGGGGTTGCGTCAAGGACGGGTGAAGCGCAGCTCCAAGCCCGCTTCGTCGGCTGCGACCGTGCCCACGAGCTCGACCTCACCGCTCGTGAGGTCGACGACAGCGTGTAGTTGACGGCCGTCGGAACTCCGGTGCACCCCAAAGCGGAGCTGAACGACATGAGGCGACCCGATCGGCACCGCGTTTCGTGGGATGGGACCGGCGATACCGGTCAACTTGACGACGAAACGCGGTGCACCGGTGACGACCCGAAAGCTCTCCAATCGCTCGGCCCCAACCTCGCCATCGAGCCACAGTCGCACGACGGTGTCGCCCTCGACCGTCCACCAGGTGACGCGCTCCAGCCGAAAGTCATCGAGGGATGCGCTCGCGCTCTGCATCTCTTCGATCGGCGTCGGTGAAACCTCGGCCGGCGGCACGGTTACGGCGGCAGACGGCCTGCTCGGGCGCGGGCTCGCCGGCGGCGGATCCAGTGCGGGGGATTCCCCATCGGCCACCGCTTCGGGCGCTGCGCTCGACTGGACCGCCGAGTCGACCGGCGCCGCCGAATCGGTAACGGGGCCGCCCTCGACTCCAGCCGTGGTGGTCTCGTCGCCAGAACCGCCCGAGCCCTCGGCGCCAACCGGGGGGCCGGCTACCTCCACTAACCCGGCGTCCGCACCCTCCGAGGTCGTGACCCGCGCTGTGTCGGCGGCGCCCTCGGTGTCTGTCTCACCGCCGAACAGGCCCGACAGCGGTGTATCGAATTGGGTCGCGATGAACACCGCAGAACCCACGGCGAGTACCGCTACGAACAGGTAAAGCCAGCCCAAGCGTCCGCCGGAAGTGATCTCCGGCTCGTCAATTGCGGCATCGGGATGCAACTCGGAGCCTTCGTACGACTGGCCGAAATCCGTCCCCACACCCTGCGGTGATAGCGCTATCGAGGGTAGCGGCTCGACCTTGGGCACCTCGGGTGAGAACAGAATCGGCGCCGGCTCGGCCGACTCGTCCGAGGTCAGGAGATCGACGGCCTGAGTCTCCGTCAGCGACTGTTCGAAGTCCGTGCCTGGCTGGCCTGAGGTCGGCTCAGGTGACTCGGGCACCTCACCCTCCGTAGACTCGAGAATCTCGGAACTGTCGAAGCCAGGAGTCGCGTACTCGAAGATGCCGAAGTCCGGCGGGTCCGCCATCGGTGTATCGACTACAGGAGCTCCCGGCGTCGTCGGCCCCTCCGCCGGGAATTCGTCGACCAAGGCCTCCGGCTCGTCCGGCGGTGCAGAATCGGTCTTCAGGTCGAATGCTGGGACCGGTTCGGGCTCGACTCCGGCAAGATCGCCATCGGCGGCCTTGCCGCTGGGCCGCAGAAAGCTGGTCAGCTCGGGCTCCGCGCTGTCGCTCCACTCGCTGCCGGACTCGAGATCGGGAAACGGAGCCGACGGGTCCTCGGGCACCATACCGGCAACGACACCGGTTGCTCGATCCGTCAGCTCAGTATGTTCTTCTCCGCCCACGACCTCGATCTTGGTTCCGGGAGTCGAAAGCACATACAACTGGCCGCCCTGGCCGACGTACTTGCTGACGACTTTGCGGATGAGATTCCGGCTCGGCTGGTCGAGTTGACCGAAACGCAGAGTCATGCCGTGGCCCCCGGAAGGACCCTCCGGGCCGGGTCCAACCGCGATCACCTGCGCGGTGCCATGGAACAGGCGAAAACCGTCGGCGAGAACGGCGTCGAAGTCGACCAACTCGCCGACCCCTGCCGCCGTGTCGGAGCGAATCCACATGCCCTCCTCGCACAGACAAGGCCACAGCCGGCCCGCAAAATCCTGAAAGCTGTCGTACTCGAGTTTCAGATTCACCAGTCCGGCTCCGCTTCGATTCCCAACCCATCGGCCAGGCGGTTGTAGAGGTTGAAAAAGCCCGTCACCTGAGCGACATCGTGAATCGCACCGTCATCGAGGCCCGCTCGGCGCAGGTCCTCGACGTCCTCTCGCCTCATGTCGGCGGGGTGGAGAGTCAGCTTCACGGCGTAGTCCAGTATCGCACGTTCCCGCTCGCTGAGTGCCGCCTGACGATAGTCCACCCTAAGCTGGTCTATCAAGCGATCCCCATCGGCTCTATCCTGGACCTCGGCCCGGAGGTCCTGCGCGTGCGCCTCGATTCAGTAGAAGCAGCCGTTGGCGCGCGACACGGTCGTGGCGATCATCTCGCGCTCGGCGCGGCTCAGCCCGTTCTCGGGGCTGAACATGATCTGCTGATAGAGCTGGATCGATGCCCTCAGCACGTGAGGCCTCGGGCTCTGGAGTCGGATGATGTTGAAAACCCGGCCAGCCCGGCCCACGGCGGCCTCGTAGATCCGCTCGAGAATACCGGTCGCGTCCTCCGGAGCCACGGTCTCGATCCACGCCATGGCTAGATCGGACTACAGCAGGCGCAGCTGTGTCAAGAAGGCGGGGCTAGAGCGTGGCGCGCTGTGCCATCGCCGGGGGCGCGCAGGCCGGTGGCATCGAGGGCCGGAATCGCATACGCCAGGACCTGATTCAGGTCTTCCACCGGGTAGATGGTCAGGGTCTCGAGTACCTTCGGGGGGATGTCCTCGAGATCGCGCTCGTTCTCTTGCGGCATGATGATCGTCGTGATGCCGGCGCGGACGGCTCCCAGCACCTTCTCCTTCACTCCACCGATGGGCAGAACGCGGCCCGAGAGGGTGAGCTCACCGGTCATCGCCAGATCGTTGCGCACCGGCAGACCGGTGAGGCTCGACACCAGGGCCGTGGCCATAGTGACTCCGGCCGACGGGCCGTCCTTGGGAACCGCACCGGCCGGCACATGGATGTGCACGTCCTTGTCGCCCATGTGCTCGTCGATGCCGAGCTCGCCGGCGCGCGACAGCGCGAAGCTCCAGGCCGCTCGAGCGGATTCCTTCATCACGTCGCCGAGCTGACCGGTCAGCACCAGATTGCCCTTGCCGGCCATCGTCTGGGCCTCGACGAACATGATGTCGCCGCCGGCCGGTGTGTAGTAGAGGCCGGTGGCGATACCGACTTGCTCCCGGGCCGCCGCACGCTCGGGATGGATCTTCGGCCGGCCGAGCAGGTCGGCCACGTTCTCCTCGGTGACCGTCAGGCTCTCGACCTCCTCGGTGGCGACCTTGCGCGCGACCTTGCGCGCCAGCTTGCCGAGCTCACGCTCGAGCTGACGCACGCCCGCCTCGCGAGTGTAGTGCGAGATGGTGTGCTGGATCGCCGTGTCCTCTATGGTCAGCTGCTCCTCGGTCAGGGCCTTCTCCTGGAGCTGGCGCGGGACGAGATAGCGGCGGGCGATCTCCAGCTTCTCCGCCTCGGTGTAGCCGCTGAACTCCACCACCTCCATGCGATCGAGCAGCGGGGCGGGGATCTGCCGGACGAAATTCGCGGTCGCCACAAACAGGACCTCGGATAGATCGAAGGGCAGACCGAGATAGTGATCGACGAAGGTGTGGTTCTGGGCCGGATCCAGGACCTCGAGCAGAGCGCTCGCCGGATCGCCCTGAAACGACGCGCCGAGCTTGTCGACCTCGTCGAGCAGGAACAAGGGATTGCGCTTGCCCGCCTGTCTCATGCCCTGGATGATCCTTCCCGGCATCGCCCCGACGTAGGTGCGGCGGTGGCCGCGAATGTCGGCCTCATCTCGCGCTCCGCCGAGAGCGACGCGTACGTACTCACGCCCGGTAGCGCGTGCGATCGACCGGGCGATCGAGGTCTTGCCAACGCCGGGAGGGCCGACGAATAGCAGGATCGGTGCCTTCTTGGTCACGTCCTCACCGGCGACTGCTGGCGCCACGGGCGCGGCCTCGGTCTCCGCCGCCTCCTCGTCCTCTACCCCCGCAGCCGCCTCTTTCGCCAGCGCTGCCTCCCTGGCTTCACGCTGGGCATGCAGTCGGCTCACGGCGAGAAACTCGAGCACGCGATCCTTGACGTCCCCCAGCGCGTAGTGGTCGGCGTCGAGGATCTCGGCCGCGCGGAGCAGGTCGACGTCCTCGTCGCTGCGCTCGTTCCAGGGCAGCTCGGCGATCACCTCGAGGAACCCACGCGCCACCTGGTACTCCATCGACTCCTTGTTCAGGCGCGTCAACCGCCGCAGCTCGCGATCGACTTCTTTGCGCGCGGTCTCGTTCAGCTCCAGATTCCGCAGAGTGTCGCGCAACTCATCGAGCGCGTCGCCGTCCTCGTCGCCCTCGCCGAGCTCCTGCTGGATCGCCTTGAGCTGCTCGCGCAGTACCATCTCCCGCTGGCGGTCGCCGAGCTCCTGCTGTACTCGCGACTTGATGTCCGACTGCGCGTCGAACACGGCGATCTGACGCTGCACATGGACCAGCACCCTGCGCAGCCGATCCTCGACCGACAGGGTCTCGAGCAGCATCTGCTTGTCGCCCGCGCCGAGCTCGAGGTGGCTCGCCACCTGGTCGGCAAGACGCGCCCCATCCTCTAGCCCGGCCAGAATGTCGCTGACGATGTCCGGCGGCAGCCCAGCCTTCTGCGCCAGCTCGGCAGCCCGCTCGCGCACCTCGCGCTGCAGGCCGAGGAAAGCAGGGTCATCGGTGTCGGCCGGCCACATCTCTTCCGCCGGCCGCACTACCGCCTCGAGATGGTCTTCCTTCTCGGCGATGCGCATGGCGATTCCGCGTCGGTCACCCTCGAGCAGGAGCTGCACGCCGCCAGCGAAGCGCTGGAGCTGACCGATCCGCGCGATCGTGCCGATGGTGTGCAGCGTCTCCGGAGCCGCCTCATCGACGTTGACGCGCTGGGAAACCGCGAAGACCAGCTTCTCGTCGCTCTTCGCTGCCCGGCGGATCGCCTTCAAAGTGCCCGGCCGTCCGGCGCTGATGACCGTCTTGACACCGGGAAAGATCACCACGTCGCGCAGTGGGATGACGGGTAGGTGGAGGGGCTCGTTGCTCATGTGATGTTCCTTCTGGCCAGATCAGCAGAGGTGCTCTTCAAAGGCGATACGGCGGTGCACCCGCCCGGGTTTCATCGCGCTGCACGAATCTTATAACAAAGCACTAACAAACACGATCCTCTCTGCCGCGCATCGGCAGCCGTTACGCTAGAAGTTACGCTAGAATCGGTCCCAACGCACCACAAAGGAGTCAGAGTATGATCGATCGCCGCCGGTTCCTAACGCAGATTGCCGCTCCCCTCGGGGCCACCGTGGTCGCTGCCACGCTCAACCCAGCCCGCGCTCGCGCCGTGGCCCGAGATCTGATCTCGGCGGACGAGGATCCCGCGACTGCCGCAACCGACGAGACCTTCTGGTTCGAGGCCCAGCAGGCGTTCACTGTCGATCGTAGCATCATGAATTTCAACAATGGCGGGGTCAGCCCGTCCCCGGCGATCGTCCAGGAGGCGATGAAACGGCACCTCGACTACTCCAACACCGCGCCGCCCTACAGCATGTGGCGCATCCTCGAGCCACAACGCGAGCCGGTGCGCCAACGCCTTGCCCGGGCCTTCGGCTGTGGCGCAGAGGAGATCGCTCTGACCCGCAACACCTCCGAAGGCCTGCAGATCTGCCAGTTCGGCTTCGACCTCGAGCGCGGAGACGAAGTCCTGACCACGACCCAGGACTACGGGAGGATGATCACCACCTTCCGTCAGCGCGAGCGCCGCGAAGGGATCGTCCTGCGTCAGTTCGACATCCCGGTCCCGGCCGAGGATCCGGCCGAGGTCGTCAACCTCTTCGAGAGCAACATCACTCCCAAGACTCGTCTGATCCTGATGTGTCACATGATCAACCTCACTGGCCAGATCCTGCCCGTGCGCGAGGTCGTGGCGATGGCGCGCCGCCACGG
>JAPUJD010000142.1 GCA_027296385.1 Acidobacteriota bacterium
CTGGCGCGCCCCCGCGGCGCGCCCCCCCCCCCCCCCCCCCCCCGCCCCCCCACCGGGCGACGTCGGGGGGGCCGTGTTACCGCTGCCTCTTCCCCGAGCCGCCGCCGGCCGGTCTCGTGCCGTCCTGCGCCGAGGGTGGGGTGCTCGGAGTGCTGCCTGGAATCATCGGTGCGATTCAGGCGCACGAGGCGATCAAGCTTCTGCTCGACCTCGGCGAACCGCTGATTGGGCGATTGCTGGTCTTCGACGGCCTGGCCATGCGTTTTCGGGAGATCGTCTTGCCGAAGGACCCGCGCTGCCCTGTGTGTTCGGAGAATCCGACCCAGCGGGAACTGGTTGGGCACGACGAGTCGTGCCGGGTGGAGGAGCCCGCGACCGAGCGGGAGCTGGCGGGAGTCGACATAGCGTTCGGTATCAGTCCGGTCGAAGTCCAGACTTGGCGCGAGCAGGGCAGGGCCTTTCGAATCCTCGACGTGCGGACGCCGATCGAGTATCAGATCGCCCGCGTGGAGGACTCGAGCCTGCTGCCTCTCGATGAGCTGCCTCGCAGGTTCGAGGAGCTCGATCGCCAGGAGGACTTGGTGGTCATGTGCCACCACGGCGTGCGCTCGGCCCAAGCGGTGACGTTCCTGCGCCAACAGGGTTTCACCAGGGCGCGCAATCTCGACGGTGGGATCGCGGCCTGGAGCCGCGATGTCGATGACTCCGTTCCTCGCTACTGACGCAACGCGCCCGTTGGCTCCGAGGCCTCGAGGAGCTCCTCCTCGCGCCAGACCTTGCCGCCGTCAGCGTAGTGCTCACGCTTCCATATCGGCACCTCGCGCTTGAGACGCTCGAGCGCGGCTCGGCTGGCGGTGTAGGCGGCCGCGCGATGAGGCGAGGCAGCGACGATGGCGACGCTGGTCTCACCGGCCGGCACCTCGCCGAGCCGATGATGGATGGCCAGCTTCAGGTCCGGCTCGGGGTCGCTGAGCTCGTCGACGATACGCTCCAATGCCGCTAGCGCCATCGGGCGGTAGGCCTGGTAGGTCAGGCGCTCTACGGCGCGTCCCCGGTGATGGTCGCGAACGTTGCCGAGGAAGACGATGATCGCTCCACGGCGGTTGGAGCGCACGCTGGCCACCAGGTCGTCGACTACGAGCGGGCCGTCGACCAAGGCGACCCGGCCCTCGACGCCGCCGGATACCGGTGGCAACAGGGCGACCTCCTGCCCCTCGGCGAGCGTGGGGTTGCCGCGCACCAACTCGCCGTCGACGGCGATCGCCAGCCGCGGCCAGAGCGTAGCCAGCTCGGGGTGGCGCTCGAGCAGCAGCTGTCGCAGGGTCTCGATGTCCCCGCCTTCGGGCAGCTCGAGGTCGAGCTCCGCCGCGCCGAGAGTCTCTCGGACCGAGGCGAATGCGAGCAGTCGGACCTTCATGGTCGGTGATTGTACGCCCACCGTCGACGGCGCACGAGGGCGGCCAGGCAACCGTATAATGCTGGCGCGAACGGAAGCCAACGGATGACGACTCTCGATACCAGCCTGACCCGGGACGCGACCTTTGCCCGGCGGGCCGCCCACTGGCGCGCCAAGCTCGACGCGATCCAGGCGCAAGAGGCCCAGCTGCGGCTGGGTGGGGGCGACGAGCGTCTGGCCCGGCATCGCGCCAGGGGCAAGATGACGGCGCGGGAGCGAGTCACGATGCTCTGCGACGAAGGCAGCGACTTCCTCGAGCTCGGCCTGTGGGTCGCCCATGGCTTCTACGAGGAGTACGGTGGCGCTCCGGCCGCGGGCGTGGTGGTCGGCATCGGTACCGTTCACGAGCGAGATGTCGTTGTCGTCGCCAACGACGCCACCGTCAAGGCCGGCGCCTGGTTTCCCCTGACCTGCAAGAAGGTGCTGCGGGCGCAGGAGATTGCGCTGGAGAATCACCTGCCGATCGTGTACCTGGTGGACTCGGCCGGCGTCTTCCTGCCGTTGCAGGACGAGATCTTTCCCGACAAGGAGCACTTCGGCCGAGCCTTCTACAACAACGCACGCCTCTCGGCCCAGGGCATCTTTCAGATGGCGGCCATCATGGGGCCGTGCGTCGCTGGCGGTGCCTACTTGCCGATCATGAGCGACGAGGCCCACATCGTCGAGGGGACGGGCTCGATCTTGCTCGCGGGTTCGCATCTGGTGAAAGCTGCGATCGGGGAGGACATGCCGAACGAAGAGCTCGGCGGCGCCCTGGTGCAGTGCGACATCTCGGGTGTCGTCGACCATCGTCATCCGGACGACGCGAGCTGTCTGGCCAAGATCCGGGCGCAGTTTGCCCAACTGGCGCGGCCACAGCGCGGGCCGTTCGCTCGCCAAGCGGCCGTCGAGCCGCGTCATGAGGCGGAGGAGCTCTACGGCGTGATGCCGGTGAGCCGCTCACGACCCTATGAGACCCGCGAGATCCTGGCGCGAATCCTCGATGGCAGCGAGATCGAGGAGTACAAGGCGACCTACGGCGAGACGCTGATATGCGGTACCGGTTGGATCGAGGGCTGGGCCGTGGGCGTGGTCGCCAACGAGCGCTCGGTCGTCACCCGGCGCACCGGCACCGGCGCGGCGGACAAGGAGCTCCAGATCGGCGGAGTGCTCTACTCCGAGGCGGCCGACAAGGGTGCCCGATTCGTCGAGTTGTGCAACCAGAAGGGTATCCCGCTGCTTTTCATCCAGGACGTGACCGGCTTCATGGTCGGTAGCCGGGCCGAGCGCGGGGGCATCATCAAGGACGGCGCCAAGATGGTCAACGCCGTCGCCAACTCGGTGGTGCCCAAGATCACGCTCTTTGTCGGCAACTCCTACGGCGCCGGCAACTACGCCATGTGCGGCAAAGCCTTTGGTGCTCGCTTCCTCTACGCCTGGCCTTCGGCTTCGATCGCCGTCATGGGGGGCGAACAGTCGGCCAAGACTCTCCTGGCGATTCAGCTGAAGAACCGGGCCAACGAGGTCAGTGAGGAGGAGAAAGAGGAGCTGTTGGCTCGCATCCAGAAGCGCTACGACGAGGCGATGGACCCGCGCTATGCGGCGGCGCGCTTGTGGGTCGACGCGATCATCGACCCGGCCGACACCCGGCGGGTCCTTGCCCGCTCGCTGGCGGTCGTGGCCTGCAACCCCCACCTGCCCGAGTTCAAGACCGGCGTTCTGCAGACCTGAGGAGAGCCATGCCCGATCTCAGTACCCTCGCCGAGAGCATGCGAACGACCCTGGGCCAGCCGCTGGCCATCGTCGCCGGTGGGCTGCTGCTCCTTTTTGGCCGGCGCCTCTACTGGCTCCTGGCCGGTGTCGTCGGCTTCGTTGTCGTCTTCACCGTGGCTGGGAGGCTGGTGCCCGAGATGTCGGAGCAGGTCACCCTACTGGTCTCCCTGGGAGCCGGCGTGCTGGGCTCGATCGTCACGGTCTTTGCGCACAAGGCGCTGCTCGGGCTCGTCGGCGGCCTGGGCGGTGCGCTCATCGGTCTTTGGCAGGCGCAGGCCCTTGGCCTCGAGCAGGGGGTGTTGTGGCTCGTCGCGGCCGTCGTCGGCGGCCTCCTTGGCGCCTGGTTGGTCAGCCGGCTCTTCGAGTTCGCCCTGGCGCTCTTGAGCTCGCTGCTGGGAGCCCAGCTGCTCGTCGACGCCTTCGGCGTGACGCCGTCCCGGTCCTTGCTCACCTATCTCGGTCTGGTGGGGTTCGGCCTGTTCTTCCAGTTGCTACGCAAGCAGCGCAAGAAGCGCAAGAAACGCGAGAAGAAGCTACAGAGCTAGCCATCCCGCTTCTCGCGGTGGAGTTTTTCGGCCTGCGCCACCCATCCGTCGCGTACGATGCGGTCCGGGAAGGTGTTGATGTGGGCCGCGACCCACTGAATGTCGGTCTCTGACCAACCGGCGACTTGGCTGAAACGGTAGACGCCGAGCGAGTTGAGGGTGCGCTCTAGGACCGAACCGATACCCTGAATGCGCTTGAGATCGTCGGCTGCTCCGCGAGGTTCCCCGAGTCGCTCGGGGCCATGATCCGGCGCTGGCAGTGATTCCGTCGCGGTGCCGCCCGCGGGTTCCAGTCCCTGCGTGGCGCCGCCGGCGAGGGGGGGGTTGAGCAGCGACTCGAGCTCCTGCACAACCCTGTCGCGATCGCTCTCGGCCTCCTCCAGCCGGCTCCCGAGCTCCTTGATCTGCTGCGCGTTGCCCGCCAGCTCGGCACGCAGGCTCTCTGCCTCGTACTGGACCTCGGAGCTTGCGGCGAGGTCGCGCTCTAGGTCCGAGATCGTCCCGTCACGTCGCGCGACCTCGTCACGCAGCTCGGCCCGCTCGAGCCCGAAACTCTGGCTGACTTTGGACTTCTGTCGCGCCTCCTCGAGCTCTCTGGTGAGAGCCGCAAGGTCGGAGGCCGCCCGATCGCGCTCCTTGCCGACGACCTCGAGCTGCCGCTTGGCGTAGTCGAGCTCCTCCTCGCGCGCCGCCGCGCCCTGCATCCACTCCTGGAACTCACGCTTGACCTCGCCCAGGCGGGCGAGCTTGCTACGCAGCTCGTCATCCTCGTTCGTGCGGGCCACCAGGGCACTCTCCAGCTCCTCTACCCGTTGGCGTGACCGGATGCCTTGTTGCTCCAGCTCCGCGTTGTTCTTGCGGCTGGCCAGAAGGTCGGAGGCCAAGCGCTCGGCGTCCTCGCGGGTGCCGAGTTGCTCGTCCTGGAGAGCGCTGACTTCATCGCGCCAGGTCTCGATCTCACCGCGCAGTTGCCGGATCTTGGCGTCGTCTTCGCCTCCCGTGGTCAGCTGTTGCTCCGACTCGTCGAGCTCCGAGGTCAACCGCGTCGCTCGATCGTTGGCTTCTTCGACCTCGATCTTGAGCTTCGATAGCTGAGCAGCTAGACGTTGGACTTCCTCTGCCGCCTCTTCGTGAGCTGCGTCGGCGGCAGCGAAGCGTTGCTGCCAGTCCTCCTCGGTGGCGTGAGCCCCCTTGCCCCGGCCAGCGCGGCCGATCCACCAGCCCAGCAGGACTCCCAATAGCCCGGCAGCGGCCAGGTACAGAGCCGTCTGCGAGATGAGATCATTCACTCCTGCACTCTCCACGGAGCCAGCGAGACGTCCCTTCCGGGCTGACTTGTGCCGCTGGTTTTCCCATCGCGGAGCCTAGCATGTGGCCCAGGCTCAATCACCGGAGCCAGCGGCGGAGACAGCGAAAACGAAATCTCTGCGTGCTATCTTCTCCGCCATGGAGACCGTGCGAATCAGCAACGGGCAGGGCTTCTGGGGCGACAGCGTCGATGCCCCGGTGGAGCTCCTGCGCGGCGGCGAGATCGACTATCTCGGCATGGATTATCTGGCTGAAGTGACCTTGTCGATCATGATGCGGCAGAAGCTCAAGAATCCCGAGGCGGGCTACGCCACGGACTTCATCGGCTTCGTCCGGCGGGTCCTGCCGGAGCTGGTGCAGCGCAATGTCCGAGTGATCTGCAATGCGGGTGGGCTCAACCCTCATGGAGCGCGGGCCAAGGTCTTCGAGGTGGCGAGCGAGCTCGGTGTCAGTGGCTTCAAGGTGGGTGTGGTGGAGGGCGACGACATCCTGCCGCGGTTACCTGAGCTGATCGCGTCCGGGCACGAACTGGCCAATATGGAGACTGCTGAGCCCATGGCGTCGATCATCGACCGAGTGACGAGCGCGAACGCCTACCTCGGTGCGCGAGCGGTGGTCGAGGCACTCGGCCAAGGGGCGTTGATCGTGCTCTGCGGACGGGTGACCGACACGGCGCTGGCGCTGGCGCCGATGGCGTACGAGTTCGGTTGGGATTTCGAGGACTGGGACCGTCTGTCCGCCGGCACGATTGCCGGCCACATCATCGAATGCGGGGCGCAGTGCACTGGCGGTAACTTCTCGCGCTGGTGGGAGGTGCCGGACCTGTGGAACGTCGGCTACCCCGTCCTCGAGGCGAGCGCGGACGGCAGCTTCGTCGTCACCAAGCACGAGGGCACCGGCGGCATGGTCACGGTCGACACGGTCTCCGAGCAGCTGCTCTACGAGATGGGCGACCCGCGGGAGTACGTCGGCCCGGATTGCGTGGCTGATTTCACCAGCATCCGGCTCGATCAAGAGGGACCCGACCGGGTGCGGGTGTCGGGCATCAAGGGCAAGCCGCGAACGCCGTTTCTCAAGGTCTCGGCCTCCTATCTCGAGGGCTTCAAGGCCAGCGGACAGCTCACGGTGTCCGGACCGCG
>JAPUJD010000143.1 GCA_027296385.1 Acidobacteriota bacterium
GGGCCCCCGGTTTCCTCGGGCCACCCCCACCTCCCTCCCCTCGTGCCCGGCGGGGGGCGGGCAGTGGGGTTTTAGCGGATGGGTGTCGAAACCTCGGGCCTGGCGGTGCAGGACCTGCCCGGCTTCACCGAAGCGGCTGGCGATCTCGTTGCCCGGCAGGTCGGCGAACTGCCCGATAGATTGGATGCCCCAACGCCGCAAGCGGTCGAGAATGCGCGTCTCCAGCAGCAAGCGGGAGAGTGGCAGCGGGGCCAGAAAGCGGGCCTCTTCGCCCACCGGTACGAGCGTCGGGGAGTCGGCCTGTTCGGCGGCGATGCGGGCGGCGAGCTTGGAGCTGGCGATGCCGACGCGCGCTGTCATGGCGGCGCGCTCGGTGGACTGGATGAGAGCCGCTCCGAGCTCCCGCTCCTGCGGCCAGTGCCGTTCGAGCCCGTTGAGGTCGCAATAGACAGTGCCGTTGCCGGCGTCCTCCACGCGTGGGGACAGTGCCTCGCCGATCTCCAGCAAGCTCTGCTGGGCGGCGCGTTCGCAAGTCGCATCGCGACCTCGTGCGGTGACCTTGGGCAGCAGCGCGCGGGCCTGGGCCAGAGAGGCGCCGCGGCGGATACCGGCTCGACGGGCACGGCGGCTGGCTACGATGACACGAGCGGCCGTACCGCTACCGGCGAGCAGGATCAGGGCCTCGCCGATGAGTTCGGGCTCACTGCGCAGGCGGGCGGCGAGCGGGAAGAGGGGGACGTGGAGGCAGGCGAGCCGGGTACTCATGGCCGAAGGCCGAGACCCGAGTGCCAATTCGAGAACTGAGGAGGTGCCGGCCCGCGCCCGATGGCCTTGGCGAGATGCAGTCGGGTGGAGAGTGCGCGCAGGAGTTTCGGGGTGCGCTCGGTGCCCTGCCACCGAGCCGTGACTCGACTCGATTCGACGACGACCTGAGCTGTGGTTCCACTGGCACGATAGGGACTGGAGACCAGCAGGATGCTCTGGTGCTCGCGAGCGGTACGCGCGAGCCGTATCCAAGATGCTTCCGGCCCCCGGCCGCCGGCTACGGGCGGCGAGCCGAGGTCGAGCACCACGAGTGGAAATCCGGTGTTGAGAAGCAGCTCGGTGGCGATCAGGGCCGGCTTCAAATGGCGGGGGCGAGCCCAGAGCAGGCGCGCGGTATCGATGCCGGCGTCGGTTGCGGCTCGTGGGTCGAGTCCGTCACCGAGGTCGATCAAGGCCGCGACCTCACCGCGGCGCGTGAAGGTGGCCAGTGTCTGCAAGAGGGTGGAGAAGCGGCCGCAGGAGCGGCGTCCGACGATCTCGATCAACCCGCCGAGCCACAAACCGCCGCCGAGCAGTGCATCCAGGGCTTCGACACGGCTCGCTCTCGAAGTTTCCGCCGGGCGGCGTCGACGCGTCAGGGTGCGGGCCGTATCGAGTCGAGAGTAGATCTTGCTCAGGGCTTTCGGGTCGGCCGGCATCACTCGTGTCCTGGAGATGAGATCATAGGCGAAAACAAGGCGTAATCTATAGGCAAAAAACCGGGCGGTACTTGCCGCCCGTGGGGCATCTTCAGCTCAGTGGACGGCTTCCTCGGCGTCGCCGCCGTTGTCGTCATCACCGTCCATCATCTCGTCGCCGGCTTCACCGTCGTCGTCACCGTCGTCGTCACCGTCCACCATCTCGTCGCCGGCTTCACCGTCGTCGTCACCGTCCATCATCTCGTCGCCGGCTGCCTCGGCGTCATCGGTCATCTCGCCAGCGTCTTCGACGGCCTCGTCAACCATCTCGCCAACGGCTTCCACGGCCTCACCGGCCGTGTCCATGGCATCCTCGGCTGCGTCGTTTGCCCCTTGGCAACCGACCACGACGAGCAGCATTAGAACAGCTGCAAGAGCCATCCAAGAAAATTGCAACTTTCGCATCTTTCGTCCCTCCATTTGCTTTGAGGAGCAAGGCTCTCTCAGGAAGCATGCAGTATAGCAGGCAGTGACGCTGCGAGCTCCAGGACCTAACCACGTGTGTCCGAGCATCGTGCCACCACAGCCTCCGTTCGCTCCCAGAGAGGTGATTCTATGGTACCCTCTGCGCGTTTCCGGGGGACTCCTAGTCTGTCGGTTGCGACGGGGCCGAGAGTTGGCTCGAATGAGTTGATGTACAGCGATCCAAGGAGGGTAGTCGGCACATGGTGGGGTTGACGTGCCGATGAGAAATGAGCGAAAGGAGCTTGGCATGAAGCGCTGGATTCCGATATTTGTCGTCGTGGTGACTTTGCTGTTCAGCGTTGCAGCAGTTGCGCAGGGACAGGTCGAGATCAATCTGAACGGAGAGGCAACTTCGGTAGCTTCTGGGACGAGTCTTCTGGATCTGGTGCATCGCCTAGGCCGTGATGCCGGTGACGTCGACGTGACCCACAACGGGCGTGTGGTCAGGGGTCGTGATCTCGGCAGCACGACCGCGCGGGCCGGAGATCGTGTCTCGATCGTCGAAGCCACCAGCACCAACCGTCACGGTTTCGGGATCGGCGTTGGTCTGGTCAATCTCGACGAGGAGGCGCTCAGCGACGACGTCGAGACCTACCTCACCGCTCATTTCAGGATCGCTTTTGGCGACGTGACGGCCCACCGGGGAGGCCGCCGCGGTCTGCAGGGTTACTTCGAGCCCGAGATCGGCATCTGGGATGGCGCTACTGCCAGCGACACCCTAATCGGCTTCAACATCATCGGGTCGATCCCCTTCAACGCGGTCGACTTCTTCGTCGGCGCCGGCGCCGCCATACACATGATCGAGGTGGACGCCTTCGTCGAAGGCAACGGCACCGTGGTGCCCGCGGTCGA
>JAPUJD010000144.1 GCA_027296385.1 Acidobacteriota bacterium
GCTCGAAGAGGTGATTCTAAGCGACGCCGCATTGCCAGGGGGAGGATAGGTTCGTCATGAAGTCCGTCGTCGGGCTGGCATCCGTATGGAAAGACAGGGTCGATGACGAAAGGAACTCAATGACACTCCCACAACGGCACCCGTGCAGCGGCAAGATCTCTGACCTCAGGGAGTCGAGATTGAGAGGACTTCAATGAAGGGCATCTTCCGAGATCTCTGCTTCGTCTTGCCGTTCCTACTGCTAGCGCTGCCAGCTGGGGCCCTCGAGATCACCCACGTGCCACAGCCACGTCAGGACCTTCCCTCGAGTGCGAGAGTCTTGTTGCCTGAGCAGGCAGAGCCTCTCCCCCTGACTGCCACGCGGCGCCTGGAGCTAATGCTCTTCGACAACTTCGGGCTCAAACCGGAGGCCGCGGAGCGAATGCGCCTCGAGGTGGAGCAGATCTTTGCGAGCATGGCGACCGACATCGAGTGGATGGATCCCCTCTCGGAGGCCCCTGTCGAGGTGGTCGGGATTCGACTTCGGGTGATCCTGATTCCGTCCCCTCCCCAGGCCTGGGGGCTGAGGGACAGAACCA
Organism: Acidobacteriota bacterium; assembly: GCA_027296385.1. GTDB lineage: Bacteria > Acidobacteriota > Thermoanaerobaculia > Multivoradales > JAHEKO01 > CALZKB01. Next base: position 579 of record JAPUJD010000144.1, read on the forward strand.
TGGGCGTCGTTTTCGGAAGAGAGGGTTTGGTGGATACCGTCTACATCTTTCCCCCTGCGGTGATGAGGACGCTTCAGCGCTTCCCCGAGGAGGCAGAACCGAACCGCCTTCAGAGGCAGAATCACCGGTGGGCCAGAGCGCTGGGACGGGTTGTCGGCCACGAGATTATTCACGCAGTCGCGCCGGACCACCCCCATGCGCCCAACGGGCTCTTGCGAGCACGACAGAGCCGCTTCTCGCTCAGTGCCCCCGAGCTGGCGCTAGATGCGCTTTGCGCTGAAGTCTTCATGGCGCGTCTCCAATCGCGAATGCAGACCGCGGAATCCGCCCGGATCCGCCGCGAGCGGTAGTCGGAGAAGGGCCGTCACATGCTCATCGGCGGGCGCACCGTCGCCCGGGCGACGCTGTTCTCTTATGACTCTGTGCCGCTCGCCGCCAACGCCTGTACCGCTTCGAGCCCCCGCTCCAGGTCCTCTTGTAGGTCGGCGAGGTCTTCGAGGCCGACGGAGAGGCGGATGAGGCCGGGGGAGATACCGGTGTCGTGGGCGGCGGAGCCGAGCTCCGCTTCGCTGAAATCGAGCTCCATCGGGATCTCGATCAGGGACTCGACGCCGCCGAGGCTAGTGGCGATGGGGATGAGCTCGAGGCTGTCGACAAAGGCGCGCGCTTCGTCGAGACCGCCCGCGACTTCGAAAGATACGACACCGCCACCGCCGCGCATCTGGCGGCTGGCCAACTCGAAGAAGGGCGACGACTCGAGAAAGGGATAGTGCACCTGGCGAATCGCTGGGTGGCCTTCGAGAAAGCGGGCGAGCGCGAGCGCCGTCTGGCATTGTCGTTCGACTCGTACTCCGAGCGTGCGCAGGCCACGCAGCATCAGCCAAGAGGCGTGGGGGTCGAGCACGCCACCGAGGAGGATTTGGGTTTCCTTGATCGCTGAGATCAGAGCGGCGCTTGCGACCGCGACGCCGCACATGACGTCCGAATGCCCGGCGAGGTACTTGGTACCGGAATGAAGGACCAGGTCAGCGCCGAGCTCGATCGGGTTCTGCAGCCAGGGCGAGGCGAAGGTGCTGTCGACTGCCAGCGCCAAGTCGTGGCGCTGCGCCAGGTCGGCGAGCGCGGCGAGGTCGATCACCCGGAGCAGCGGGTTCGACGGCGTCTCGGCGTAGATGAGCCGCGTGTTGGGGCCGATGGCCCCCGCGACCGCCTCGGGTCGCGTGGCGTCGACGAAGTCGACCTCGATCCCGAACGAGCGTGCCATCTCGTCGAGGAAGGTGAACGTCTGCCCGAAGATTTCGCGCTGGCACACGACATGGTCACCCGGCCGCAGGACGGTCAGCAACGACGTGGTGATGGCCGCCATGCCGGAGCTGAAGAGGAGGGCGGCTTCGGCCCCTTCCAGCTGAGCCACCTTCTCGGCCACCGCCGCCGGCGTCGGATGGCCAAAGCGCGGGTAGATCCCCTCGTCCCTGGCGCGCAACATCCGGCCTTGCTCTTCGCTTGTCGCGACCTGGAATGTCGTGGTCTGTTGAATCGGTGTGCCCAGCGGCCGCGTCACGCGACGGCCGTCGGTGTGGCTCCTGGCGGCGAGCGTCTGTCGTTTCCATCTTCCAGTCATGGCGATCTCTCCTCGTTGTCAGGTGGCACGACTCCGGGCAGATGCGAGCGCCTGGACGAGGCGATTCGCCACCCGACGAGCCTGAGAGCCGTCGGCGTCCAAGCGCACATTGAGCTCGGTGACCACCAGGCCGGCGCACTTGGGACTGCCCAGGAAGATCTCGAGTATCAAGGCTGCGGTGTCGAGAGGAAGCGCGTTCGGATGCTCTACGTCCACCGCCGGCACGTCCGTCACGTCCAGGTCGAAATGAACGAGGATTCGTTCCACTCGACTCTCCAGCGTGCTCAGCGCCTCTCGTGCCGTGGCGCGCGGATCCTCGCGGATCGCCTCCACGGGGTAGCGCAGCGCCGCGCTGCGCTCGAGGGCGAGCAGCTCCGGCGGATCGATGGCACCGGCGCTCTCGTTGTAGCCGAAGTAGGCCACATGTGACTCTTGGAGGAGCGGGTACCGAGGGCCGATACGAGCCAGCTGTGAGTCCCCTCGACCCAGGATATGCGCCGTGACCATGCCGTCGAAGGCGCCGGAAGGCGTGGTGTCAGGCGTATTGAGGTCGAGGTCCCCGTCGAAATAGAGCAGCCCGAGGCTCGACCCCTGTGCGAGAAGGCCCGCGAGCACGCCGATGGTGATCGAGCAGTCGCCGCCCAGAATGACGGGCAGCGCCCCGCTGCCGCTCGCGGCTTCCACCTTCGCAGCAACGTCACGAGCGACTCGGCCGACGAGACCGGCGTTCCGTGCTCTCGGGTTTTTCGGGTCTGGCCGGGACTCGACCCGGGCAAGGTCTCCGTGATCGATGACGCCGAACCCGAGATCGGTGAGTGAGGAGACGAGGCCGGCGGCGCGCAGCGCGCTCGGCGCCCCCTCCTGTCCGACGAGCCGAGCTCCCGCGCTCGACGGCACTCCGATGATGGCGAACTGTGCTCCACTCATGCCTTGCGTCCCCTGGTGGTGAGGTCAGCGCCTCGCTTTCTCGAGTTTCAAGCGGCGGCCGGAGATTGCGACCACAGCCACGCCTGCCACCGAGAGTACACCTCCGCCGACGACCCCTGGGGCGGGGACCTCGCCCAGCGTCATCCAGGCGATCACCGCAGCCTGGTTCCCGACGTCGATCTCCAGATCGTGCCCGAGGCGACCAACGAGACGACTCAGGCGCTCCTGTCGGAGCGTATCGGTAGCCGAGTTGACTGGCCTGCTGAAGACGGAAGCGGCCAACTCGGCCGAGCAGGCCGGGTTGATCTGCGCCGTCGGCTGACGACGTGCCGCATCTGCCGTTGAATCGCCGCCCCCCCTAGCGCAGCCGCTCGGCTATCTCGAGCGCCCAGTTGCGCACCAAGACGATTCGCCCGGTTCGCGGCGGGGCGCGCAGCTGCGCCAGGATGAGTCCATCCTCGGTCACTTCGAACAGGCCCAATTGCCACCACGATGAGGTGTAGCCCTGAGCGGCGGTCGTCATCACGCTCTCGAGCTCTCCCAGTAGACCCGTCGTCGGGTCGAATGGAGCTCGCAGGATCTCGGCCGGTCCGGGATAGGTTCGGCTTCTCAGGTACAGGCTCCGCCCGTCCGGCGCGAAGCTCCCGAAGAGGGCGCCCTCACTGGTGATCTGCCGTGGCCGCGCCCCCTCGGCATCGAGGTCGAGCGCGTAAAGCTCGAACTGGCCGCTACGATCGGAGTGAAATACGAGCCAGCGTCCGTCGGGCGACAGGTCCGTCGCCATCTGTCTGGCTGCTTCGACCAGAACCTCGACGGAGCCATCGGGCGACAACAGCCGGATCTCCACCTCGGGCAGACGGCCGGACGAGTAGACCAGCCGTCCGTCGGGATGCGAGGCCGCCGCAAACAAGGGAGTCTCGGGAGGATTCTCCAGGAGGATCGTGATCGCGCCACCGTCGAGTGGCTGGCGCAGCATT
>JAPUJD010000145.1 GCA_027296385.1 Acidobacteriota bacterium
GAGGTTGATATTGCGGCAATTGGGCTCGGCGAAGAGCTGGAGCACTTCGGCCCCCAGGTCTTTGAATAGCGGCGCCGCGAACGGAGCCGCTGCGCCGTTGGCAGCATCGATGGCGATCCGTAGGCCGGCCAGCGGCCGCGACGCCGGCACGGTCGTGCGCAGCCACTCGGCGTAGGGTTCGACCAGAGCTGGCTCGGGCTCCAGCGCCGGCGCTGGGAGCTCGCGACCGCCGTCGGCCAAGCGATGCTCGAGCTCGCTTTCGCGGTCGGTGGTCCACTTGAAGCCGTCGCCGCCGATCAGCTTGATCCCGTTGTCCGGCCAGGGGTTGTGGCTGGCCGAGACAGCGACGCCGGCGTTCGCCGAGCGGGTGCGGGCGACGAAGGCGATGGCCGGGGTCGGTACCGCGCCGAGAAAGCGGACCCTTGTGCCGCCCTCGTTCAACCCCGCGGCCAGCCAGGCGCAGAGCTCCGGCGTGCTGAAGCGCGTGTCGCCGCCCAGCACGACCCAGGGCGCGGCGCTCTCCCGTGTCAGCATCTGGGCAAGCTGGTGCCCCAGGCCGGTAGCCGTCGCCCGGTCGAGCGGATACTCCCCGAACGGTGCCCGGATGCCGTCAGTGCCGAAAAGGCGGGGCAGTCTCTTCATTCGGTTCGACGTTGGGAATCGCGAGCTGCACGATCACGTTGACGATCTGCGGCTCCTGGATGCTGATCAGCGGCTCCGGCGGCCTGACGGCGACCTCCTCCTCGAAATCTCGTGCGTGGCCGGCGAGGTCGATCGGCAGGGTCATCACCTGCTCGAGGGCGGCGACTCGCGAGGCCGGTCCGGCGACGAAAACCGTGTTTGGCATCACTCGCGAGCTCAACACCCGGGCGCCAGCGGCGGGCTCGCCCTGGAGATCGGCGACGACCGGCACAAAGCGGGTGGTGTGGGTGTCGAGCCGGACCTTGATGACGTTGGGTACGACCGACACCAACTCCAGGCCCTCGGGGAGGATGACGTGGTCTTCGCCCAGGGCGACCTGCAGTTCACCTTCCTCCTCCGGTAGCTTGACCCAGACGTCTACGAGTGGTGCTGTCAAGCTGCGGATCTTGCTCAGCGGGCCGCGAGCCGTAACACGCACGGTCTCCTCGCGCTCCAGCAGCAGATAGTTTCTCGGTGTGTCATAGCGAACCGAGGCCTCGATCAACTTCTCGGATAGCGGTTCGCGCTTCTCGCCACTGAAAGTGAACCAGGCGAGGCCGGCCAAGGCAAGGGCCAATAGCCGCAGTCCCCACGGGCTGCGAGCGTCGCTCATCGGGGCCTCCCGGCCTGCACGCCGATGTCGCGAATCAGATACTGATAGAGCTTGTTGCGCAGCGCCTTGGTGTCCAGGTCCCGTAGCAACTGGCCGCCGAGGGCAATCGAGATGCCGCCGGTTTCCTCCGAAACGACAACGGCGAGGGCGTCGGTCTCCTCGGTGATGCCGAGCGCGGCCCGATGCCGCGTGCCGAGCTCCTGCGCCAGTCCGGAGCGCGATGAGAGAGGCAGAAAGCACGAGGCGGCGGCGATCCGGTCCTGCTGGATGATGGCGGCACCGTCGTGCAGCGGCGTCTCGGGGCAGAAGAGATTGGCCAGCAGCGAGTGTGAAACCAGGGCGTCGATCTCGATCCCGTTCTCGATGTAGTCGCGCAGTCCCTCGAGCCGTTGCAGGACGATCAGGGCACCGGTCTTGCTCGCCGCCAGGGCGCTGGCCGCGAGCTCGACTTCTTGGATGGTCGAGTTGACTTGTTTCTGGGCGGTCAGCCCCCACAGCGGGTTGCGGCCGAAGTTGGCCAGGGCACGGCGGATCTCCTGCTGGAAGAGCACGATGATGGCGAACGGCAACAGGGCGAGGAAACGCGACAGCAGCGACTGCAGCGCCAAGAGCTGGACCTGGCCCGCCAGGTAGTAGATGGCACCGAGGACGAGGATACCCAGAAGCACCTGCACGGCGCGAGTACCGCGGATCAGCAGCAGCAGGTAGTAGATGACCACGAAGACCAGCGCGACGTCGACGACGTCGCGCCAGCCAACCAGCTCGAGCCAGCTCGACAGGTTCAAGCTCCGCCCTCCGCGTTCTCGATCGCCCGCCAGACGGCGAGAAACTGATGCGTCGCCGCCACGTCGTGTACCCGCAGGATGGCGATCCGGTGCTGCGCCGCCCAGGCGGCCGCGGCCAGACTGCCCCCCAGGCGTTCCTTGGGCGCGGCCTCGGCCACCGCGCCGATGAAGCTCTTGCGGCTGGCGCCGACGAGAAGGGGGAAGCCGAGGGCGGCTAGGCGGTCGAGGTGGCGCAGCAGCGTCAGGTTGTGCTCGACCGTCTTGCCGAACCCGATGCCCGGGTCGAGCACGATCCGCCGCCGGTCGATCCCGGCGGCGACGGCTCCTGCGGCGCGATCCCGCAGCTCGTCGGCGACTTCGGTCAACAGGTCTTTGAAGTGGATGCCGCGCTGCATGTTCGCGAGCTCACCTCGGCTGTGCATCAGCACGATCGCACAGCCGTGTTCGGCCACGACGCTGGCCATTCGAGGGTCGGCGAGGGCGCTGACATCGTTGATCAGATCTGCGCCTTCGGCCAGGGCGGCCTCGGCCACCGCGGCCCTGCGGGTATCGACCGATAGCGGGACGTCGGTCAGCCTGCGCAGTTCGCGCAGCACGGGGATGAGGCGCTCGAGCTCGTCCTCGACGGACACTTCGGCCGCGCCGGCGCCGTAGACTCCGCCGCCCGGCCGGGTCGACTCGGCGCCGAGGTCGAGCAGATCGGCACCGGCTCTCAGCATGGCGAGTCCGCGCTCGATGGCGGCGGTGGGATCGAGCCATAGGCCGCCGTCCGAGAACGAATCGGGCGTCACGTTGAGGACCCCCATCAGCTTCGGCGGCGAACCCAGCTCGAGCTCGAGCCTTCGGCCGGCCCCCGGTCGGCTCCCCGTCGCCGCGGCATGTGGCATCGAATCAGTGACTTTCCAAGGACTCGGAACCCCGGGTGGCCGGAGCCGGCTCCATCCCGCCCGGCGGGTCGCCGGCGACCGGATCTTTGGCGGGCGGCACCGCCGTCGGCGCTTCCGGCGGCGAGCCGCTCGTCGGATGTTTGTCCTCCGGCTCCAGGTCTTTGCCCGTGATCTCGCGAATCAGCTCGTAGACCTCGTGCCCGGTCATCGTTTCGTACTCGAGCAGCACTTCGGCCAAGCGGTCGAGGACCTTGCGGCTCTCGCTCAGGATGCTTTTTGCCGTCGCTTGGCCTTGGCGCACCAGGCGTTCGACCTCCTGGTCGATGCGCTCGGCGGTGCCCTCACTGTAGTCCTTGCGCTGGGCGAAGTCGCGGCCGAGGAAGACCGGCTCGTCGCCGCCGCCGAAGGAGAGCGGACCGAGCTCTGACATGCCCCAATCACAGACCATCTTTCGGGCCATTTCGGTCGCCTGCTCGATGTCGTTGCTGGCCCCGGTAGTGATGTCGGCCTGGGTTAGCTCTTCGGCCACGCGGCCGCCCATCATGACGGCGATTCGGGACTCGAGGTAACCCCGGCCGTAGTTGTGCTTGTCCTCGAGCGGGAGCTGCATCGTGATGCCCAGAGCCCGCCCACGCGGGATGATCGTCACCTTGTGGATCGGATCGGTTTGGGGGGCGAAGGCGCCGACCAGAGCGTGCCCCGCCTCGTGATAGGCGGTGATGAGCTTCTCGTCCTCGTTGAGGTGCATCGTCTTGCGTTCTACGCCCATCAGGACCTTGTCCTTGGCCCACTCGAAGTCCACCATCTCGACCGACTCCTTGTCGTGCCGGGCCGCCACCAGGGCCGCTTCGTTGACCAGGTTCTCGAGGTCGGCGCCGGAGAAGCCCGGCGTGCCGCGGGCGACCACCTCGAGTCGGACGTCGTCGGCCATCGTGATCTCCCGGGTGTGCACCTCGAGGATACCGCGGCGGCCGTTGATGTCCGGTCGCTCGACCATCACTCGGCGGTCGAAGCGGCCTGGCCGCAGCAAGGCCGGGTCGAGCACGTCCGGCCGGTTGGTGGCCGCTATGAGGATAACGCCCTCGTTCGACTCGAAGCCGTCCATCTCGACCAGGAGTTGGTTCAGGGTCTGCTCGCGCTCGTCATGCCCTCCGCCGAGGCCGGCCCCACGATGGCGGCCAACAGCGTCGATCTCGTCGATGAAGATGATGCAGGGCGCGTTCTT
>JAPUJD010000146.1 GCA_027296385.1 Acidobacteriota bacterium
GCTCGAGACCCAGTCCGATCGAGCGGAGATCCTCCCCTCGGTGCTCGGCCTCGAAGCCGGTCCGCGCGTCGCGCAAGGCCACGGTCTCTTCGTCAGCGGCGTCGGACCCGAGAAGAGAGGCCAGATCCACGCTGCGGTCCGGACCGTCGGGCTCACCGGCGGGAACGGCCGGTCGGAGGTAGCCTTTCACTTCCCGGTCGGAGTTGTTGAACACCACGATTCGAGTGTTCTTGCCGCTGCCTGAGCACAGGGCGTAGACGTCGTTCTGCGCCACGCCATCGCCGTCGACGAAGTCGAGCAGACGAAGCTCGTCGACGTCGGCGAATCGTTCGCGCTGGGCGAGCAGTGGCCGGATCTCCCGCCGGTGCCTTGCGACAAGCTCCTCGTCGGGCGCTTCCCTCGTTCGCGCGCGCCGGTACTCCATGCCGTACTTCTCCGCCAGCCCCTCGACTTGCCCGTGACCGAAGAGTGGCAGGCCGGGGAGGGCGGCCAGTAGGGTGCAAACGCCGAAGTAGCGGTCGCCGGTGCCGAACTGCTCGGCCGCGCTGGCCTCGTCCGGCGTGGTCATGAAGTTGACCGAGCGCCGCAGGAGCTCGGGATCGTACGCCATGGTCTCGCGCAGCAGGCGTTGCAACTTATCGTTCTCGCGCTCGCGCAGCAGGTGCATGAAGGCGCTGTTGTAGACCCGGTGCATGCCGAGCTCGCGCACGAAGTAGGGTTCCATCAACCAGAAGGCCTCGGCGATAAGGAGCGTGTCGGGTGCTTCGGCCTCGACCCGCTCCACGACGTCGAGCCAGAACTCGCTCGGCATGGCACGCGCGAAGCTCTCGATGCTCAGTCCATGCTCGCTGCGTGAGGGCACGGCGCCGCCGCTGCCCGCAGGGGGGAACCACAAGCGCTGAAAGTGCATCCGGGTCAAGGTCATCGCGGCGTCGAAGCGCAGGATGCGGAACCTCTGGGCGAGAGCGACGATCAGCTCGGTCATGGCCGCGCGCACCTCCGGCAACGAGTAGTCGAGCTGCGCGGTGTCGTTCCAGGGTGTGCCGGTGCCGTCGTTGCCGTGGTAGATAAACCGCTCCTGCCCGGTGCGGCGATCGAGATGGCGGAAGACGACCGCCGCATCGCTCTGGTCGTAATAGTGGTCCTCGAGATAGATGCCGATGTCGGGATCCGCCGACAGATCGGGGCCGTCGAACGTGTAGCCCGGAAAGGGGCAACTGCGGGTAGACAGAAAACGCTCCGGATGATCGCGCAGCCAGCGCGAGTCGATCCCGAAGTGGTTGGGCACGACGTCGACCCCCAGGCGGATGCCGTGGGTCAGAGCACGCTCCTGCAGGTTCTCGAGCGCCGCGTCGCCACCGAGATCGCTCGCCACCCGATAGTCGAAGATCGAATACGCCGAGGCCTCGGCCTCCTGATTCCCGGCGAGCCGTTTGATTCTCCGCGACGCCGGACTGCGCTCCCAGACGCCGACCAGCCAGAGGCCGCTGAACCCGAGACCGGCCAATCGAGCGAGCTCTTCGTCCGGCACTTCGTCGAGACGCGTGATCGGGCGTCGGTGGCTGCGGGTCAGCTGATCGAGCCAGACGTGGGTGTGCTTGGCCGCCACGACGACTTCGCGCATCCAGTCGGGCTCTGCCCTCGGCAGGCGCGGGTGCGATACCGGCGGCAGATCGTCGAGCTGCGGCACCTCGATCGGTCCCGGCCCTGGCTGGGGCCGGAGGCGCTCCTCCCGCAGGGCGTCGAGGGCTCGCCGTAGGCGCAGCCGCGGCACGCCGACGGGCTCGGCGGGTTGCTCGAGGAAGAAATCGAGCTGGGCGGCGATCGACCGTGGCGCGGTCCGGGCCGGCGTCTGGAGCCGGTCGATCAAATCGCCCTCGGCCGTCGACTGCCCGCGGGTCGTACGTCGAAGGTCGGCCTCGAGAAGACGCATGGCCGGCGCGTAGATCGTCGCCTCGAGCCGCCGGTCGTCGATGAGCTCCCGCAGCGCCTCCAGGGCCGGGTTCCGATTGAGCTGCCAGAGCACGACTAGCGCTTCGAGAACAGCGAGCCGAGCCGTCGGCGTGGCCAGGCTGTGAACCAGATCGACGCCGCCCGCAGAAGTCTCGAACTCGGCGATGAACGCGGACAGCAACTCGTCGACCGCTCTTCTTCCGAGCTCGGCGTCGAGCTTGCCGAGCGCGTGCTCGAGAGCCTGGGAATGCTCGTCACGCAGATAGTCGGCCAGCATCGCGGCCATGAGGTCCTGCAGCAGCAGGAGGGCGCCGAGCTCTCCGGCGTGCACGACAGCGGCCTCCTGGCCGGCTGACCGCCGCTCCTCGTTGATCGCGTGCGCCAGCTGGCGCAGGCGGGTGTGCGAAGCGTCGCCCAGGTCGCCGAGATCGTACCGTCGACGCGCCGTGCGGCTCAGCAGGCGCATCAAGGGACACGCCCACCGGCTCCGGAGTCGGCCGTCGCCATCACGCCGGTACTTGTCCCCGAGCGCGGCAAGTAGGCCTGCTCCAAATAGTCCCCGACCATGCGATCCGACGAGAACGCGGGCACGATCGTGGCGATCGAGCGTTTCATCATCGCGAGCCAGCGGCGCGGCAATCCCTCTTCGTCCCGCTCGTAGAACGTCGGCGCCACTTGACGCTCCAACGTTTCGTAGAGCGCCAGGGCGTCGGCTCGGTCCTGCTCCCCCTCGTCGGGGTGTCTGCCGGCATCGATCGCCCAGCCGTTCTCACCATCAAAGCCCTCCGGCCACCAGCCGTCCAGAATGCTGCAATTCAGCACTCCGTTGATCGCCGCCTTCATGCCGCTGGTACCGCTGGCCTCCTGCGGCCGGCGTGGCGTGTTGAGCCAGACGTCGACTCCTTGCACGAGCATCTTGGCAATCCCGAGGTCGTAGTTCTCGAGAAAGAAGACGCGGCCGCTGAGCTCGCCGTCATGGCTCAGGTTGAAGATGTGCTGAATCATCTGCTGGCCAGGTCGGTCGGTGGGATGGGCTTTGCCGGCGAAGATGACCTGCATCGGAAGATCGGGGTGGCCGAGGAGGCTGCGCACCCGGTGCAGGTCGCCGAAGAGAAGGTCGGCGCGCTTGTAGGTGGCGAATCGGCGGGCGAAGCCAAGGGTCAGAACACGCGGGTCGAAGAGGTGCTCGACTTCTCGCAGCTTGTCGGGAGAACGGCCGTGGCGGGCGTACTGGCTGAGGATCCGGCTGCGGGCGAACCGCGCCAGCCGCTGCTTCTGCCCCTGGTGGGCATTCCACAGGCCGTCGTCCGGGATCTCCCGGATCGCCGACATCAGCTCGTCTGGTGCCAGGGCTTCTCGCCAGCCGGAGCCGAGGTGCCGAACCAGCAGATCGCGGATCTCGACGCCGAGCCAGGTCGGCACGTGCACGCCGTTGGTGATCGCACGGATCCCCGCTTCTCCGCTCGGTGACTGAGGGCCCGCTGACTGGGGGTACAGGTGGCGCCAGTTGCGATTGCTGACCTCGGCGTTGAGGCGGCTGACGCCATTGACGAAGCCGCTCGTGCGCAAGGCGAGCGCGGTCAAGTTGAGCGGCTGGCCCGGCGCCCCTTGGTCGGCGTGACCCAGAGCCAGAAGCCGTTCGGTTGGCACGCCGAGTCGCTCGCTCCAGGGCTCGAGGTACTTGGCTGCCAGCGGCCGGTCGAAGCTCTCGTGCCCAGCGGGGACGGGGGTGTGGACCGTGAAGACGGTGCTCGCGCGGCACTGGGCCAGCGCCGCCTCCAGCTTGCTCCCGTCGCCGTTCGTCAGACGGCGAAGCCGTTCGAGCTGCAGCAGAGAGCTGTGTCCTTCATTCAGATGCCAGACGGCAGGCTCGATGTCGAGCGCCGCGAGCGCGCGTACGCCGCCGACGCCGAGCAGCATCTCCTGAGCCAGCCGCATCTCGCGTCCGCGTACATAGAGCACCGAGGCGATCGGCCGATCGGCCGGATCGTTCTGCGCCACGTCGGAATCGAGCAACAGCAGGGGGACTCGACCGACCGAAAGGGTCCAGACCTTGGCGACCACGCGGCGCCCTGGAAAGGGAATCTCGATCGAGAGATCGCCGCCGGTCCTGTTGGCGACCGGCCTGGCGCCGAGTCGCAGGTAGTCGCAATCGGGATAGGAGTGCTGCTGAAAGCCCTCGGCGTCGATGGTCTGACGAAAGTAGCCTGACCGGTACAGCAGACCGAGGCCGACCAGGGGCAGCCCCAGGTCGCTGGCGCTCTTGCAATGGTCGCCGCTCAGCACCCCGAGGCCACCGGAGTAGAGCGCCAGGCTCTGGTGGAGACCGTACTCCATCGAGAAGTAGGCGATTGGCCCCCGATCGTAGGTGGCGACTCGACGCGCGAACCCACCCTCGTCAGCGCCCGCCATGTAGCTTTCGAAGTCGCGCACCACTGTCGCGAACCTGCTCATGAAGGTGTCGTCGCCGATCAGGGTCTGCCAGCGCTCCTCGTCCATGGCATGTAGGACCTCCACCGGATTCTGGTAGTGCGACCACGCCCAGCTGTGGACGGCGGAGAACAGCTGCTGGGCCTCGGGACTCCAGGTCCACCAGAGGTTGTGGGCCAGTTCGTAGAGGCTTTCGACCTCCTTCGGCAGATGGATCTCGAGGGCATGTTTGACCGGAATAATCGGGGGTCTTGAGGACACGTGGAGCGAACCTCCGTTCGGTTGCAGGAAAAGTCCGGCAGCGAGGCCCGACTCTGCCACGTTTTTGCGATCGGCGAAGCATATGATCCCAGGCTCATGCCCGGGCGCGCCAGCGGAATTCTCCTGCACCCGACCTCCCTGCCGGGGCCCTACGGCGTGGGCGATCTGGGACCGGAGGCGTACCGATTCCTCGACTCGCTAGGCGCCGCCGGAGTCTCGGTCTGGCAGATGCTGCCGGTGACGGCGCCCGGCGCCTT
>JAPUJD010000147.1 GCA_027296385.1 Acidobacteriota bacterium
CTCCTCATCACCACGAGACTCTAACATGGACGGCGCCGGCATCTATTCTGAGCAGGCCGTCGAGCCCTGCCCCCCGTCTACGCCTTCGTCGACTTCGAGCACGGCTTCGCCCGCGACCCGCTCATCTGACAGCCGGCATGAGACGACGCGATCCGATCCGTGACAGAACCAGTTGCTGGGTGCGGCCGGCGGCCTCGCGGAGGATCTGCGGCCGGACTGAATCTCAGGCCGGCATGAAATTGCTCTTGCGCAGCAGCGTCGCTGCGAGGAGGGTGATCAGCAGGCCGACAGGAAAGATCTCGAGGAAGGTCATCGGCAGGCGGAACATCGGATTGGCGTATTGCTCCTTGAAGCTCTCCAGCTTGGCGGCCTCGGCCTCGAGCTCCGCGCCGGCGAGACCCTCGGCCTCCTTGGCGGCCACCACGGTCTGAGCGTAGTCGTCGATGAAGGCGTAGTCGGTCAGCGACAGGTACGCCTCCCAGGCGGTGACGTAGATCAGGCTGGCGACGATCGAGATTCCCAGTCCGAGCAGGAGTGCGGTGCCGAACTTGATGACGCCGCCCAATTGCCGGTCGCGGTAGCGCTTGATACCGAGGAAGATCAGGCTCAGGGCCACGAGCATGATCAGGTAGCCGAGCCACTGGCTGGCAGAGACGCCCTGGGCGTCGCCGAGGCTGAAGCCGAGGATCATGCTGCTGATGACGATCGCACCCGCCAGGGCGCCGTAGCTGAAGATGATTCGCTTCATGAGTGGGCCTTCCGTTTGAGGTTGAAGTTGCCACCAAACACCTCGAAACCGAACTTCTCATAGAACACCTTGGACGCCTCGATGTCCTTGACGGCCAGGCTTATGGAAAACGTACCGAGTTTCATGCTGTCTCCTTGTCATCGGTGGCGCGACGTACGGTGTGCGCCGGGTGACCGACTTGCCAAAATCTTGTGAACCTCGACTTCGTCAAGCGGGTCACGGATGGGATGTTGACCGGTGGAAGGTAGCGTTTGCCGGTGCCCTGGCACATCCCCCGAACGGGTGAATCTCTCGAGATCACCCGTTGGGACCATTCAGGGGATCATGCCGAGTGCTCTCGCCCTGTCGACAGCTTGGGTCCGGCGGGCGACTTCAAGCTTGTCGTACAAGTGTGCGAGGTGCGTCTTGACGGTGTTCGGCGACACAAACAGCTGCTCGCCGATCTCTCGATTGGAATGGCCTTTGGCCAACAGTTCGAGGACTTCGTACTCTCGCTCGCTGATGCCGAGGTAGTCGATCGCTCGAACGTTCTTGTCGAAGGAGCCGCGCGGACGAGCAGCGATGCGGCGGCCGACCCACACTCCCAGCGCTGTGAAGAGCAGGGCGATGAGGACGATGTAGATCTCGGTGGAGAAGACGTGCACCGCGTACCGATACTCCAGCCACTGCAGGAGGAAGGCGCCTACCGCGACCGTCAGGCTGTAGATGATGATCGTCCTCTTCACCGTTCTGTCTCGGCCTTGGCCCATGACTCTGTCACGCGCTCCGGGTACACCCACGGCGAATCCTACGTCGAGAGCGGGCGGGTGGGCGACTCGACCTCCATGCGGAGGTGAAGCTACGGCTACCGGCGGCTCAGGATCTCGGACCGCAGGTCGCTCAACCACTCGGCCGCCGCGAAGTGCTCGGCGAGCAAGTACTGGGAGATGAGCCAATCGAGTCGTCCCGCCGTGGCGGCATCGAGCGGAATGTAGCCCCGCTCGAGGACGCGGTAGGGCGTGCGTTCGGTCTCGGCGGCCAGGTCATCTCTTCCGAGCAGCCCGTAGAGCATGTTGAGACGTGCCGCGTAGATAGTGACCGATGAGAGACGTCCCCGTCGCCCGGGGTAGGCGCTTCCCACTTCCACCGCGTCAGGACCGAGGGCGAAGAGCATCTCGGCGAGGGCGGCTCCTTGCATCGTCTCGGCGAGCTCGAAGTCGGAGCTGAGATAGGCGATCAAGCCCAGCTCGTCGAGGGTCTCCGCGAACCTCCAATCTCGAGGTCCGAAGGCTCTCGCGGCCGACAGCGCGGAGCAGAAGTGGAGGTGGGCGAAATCCAGATCTTCTGTCTCGAGCGCCTCGATCGCCGCCAGATAGTGTTCGTTCCAACGGGCCTCGGCGCTCCGCTCGGGATCTTCCGCCTCTAGGGAAAGGGCCCCTGGGTGTCGGCAACCCCGGGGCACCCACCCAAGCGAGACGTTCCCGCTGGCTCCCGAGACGATTTCCTTCGAGGCTCTGTTCGTGGCGGCTCGCGCACCATCCGCCAAGCTGCATTCGAGCGCGGCCGCCAAGGCCAGGCAGACAAGCGCGATTCTCACCTGGAGTCCCTGCCGGCCATCACCCTGGGCAACGGATCGCCGTCGAGAGCTATTCCGCCCTCCGGAGCCGAAACGAAACTTCTCTTTGGACGCGAGCGCATCGGCCTGATCGACTCCGGCTCGGCTATTCTTGACGGATCGCATAAGGGAGCCTTGCCATGAGATGGATCCACGCAGCTTGCATGTTGACGGCCGCCACCGGGGTGGCGGCGTGCGCCCAAGACCAACAACCGGTCGTCAGCTCGGCGCGGCCGCCCGCCCTAGTCGAGACGGCGTCGGTGCAGCCATCGGTCGGCACCGCGGTGCTGCGCGTTCACTATCTGGCCAACGAGGGCTTCCTGGTCGCGGGAGCCGACGGCCGGGTCCTCGTCGACGCCCTCTTCGGCGAGGGGATTCCGGGATACGCGGTGGTGCCAGCCGACCTGAGAATCGCAATCGAGCAGGGCACGGGCGCCTGGGGTGACGTAGCGGTAGCCTTGGCGAGCCACTATCACTCGGATCACTTCGACCCGGCAGCGGTCGGCCGGTTTCTGCGCGCCAATCCTCGGGCGGTCTTCGTCTCCACACCCCAGGCGATCGAGGCGCTGGGCCGCGCCCTAGGAGCAGAGCCCGAGCTGCTCGCGCGCACGCGCGCCGTCCTGCCCGCGCCTGGCGCTATCGAGCGACTGGAGATCCACGGGATCGACATCACCGTACTCAACCTGCATCATGGCGTGGGCCGCCCACCAGTCGAGAATATCGGCCTCGTCGTCACCTTGGGCGATCTGAGCTTTCTCCACTTCGGCGACACCGAAGCCAAGATGGAGGACTTCGAGCCCTACCTGGATGAGCTCGAGGGCACGGACCTGGCGTTGCTCCCCTTCTGGTTTCTCGCGAGCGAATGGCGGGCCGCGATGGTCCGCGACATCATCCAGCCCCACTGGATCGTCGCCGGCCACACGCCGACGGCGACCGCTCCCGCTAGCCACTTCGCTCGCTGGCGCAGCCACGAGAACCTAGTCGAAGTCATGCAGACCGCCTTCCCCGAGGCGCGCATTCCCCGACGTTCGGGCGAGGAGTACACCTTCGTCACCGATGACGAGTAGCACCCTCTCTCCTCTACCGACTCGTCGAGCGGTACTAGGGGCTGTTCAGTTCGACTTGTTCGACCGGGTTCAGGCGGCGGCTATGATGCTGGAACTATCCGAGTGCCGGAGGGGGGGACATGGCCTCTCGCGAACGATCGGCGTCCGTGGAACGACGTGCTCTATAGGCGAACTCGATCGCCTCTTCGAGCCATGCGAGTCGCTGCGCCGGTGTGGCCGACAGTGCTTCGGCCAGCTGGGCTCGGCTGCTGTCGAGCCACGTCACGTCCCATTTCCTTTCGTCCAGCGACTGATCACTACTCATTCGTTTCCTTGTGCCTCCTCTGTATCTCCCGGAGCTTCTCTATATCGATCAGATCCTGGGCTTCATCTTCCAGAGCTTCAACCTGATCGACGAGCTGGGGCTACGTGCCCGTCGCCATGCGGATGAAGCGCGCCAGGTCGTCCTTGAACTTCACCAGTGAAGGCGGATGGAGGTACATCATGTGCCCGGCGTCGTAGTACTCGAAGGTGATGTTCTCGCGCTGCTGGGGCAGCAGGTCCATGTG
>JAPUJD010000148.1 GCA_027296385.1 Acidobacteriota bacterium
CCGGTCCTGACGGTCGGCCAGGAGATCATCGACCTCTCGCAGGCGCCAGTGGCGGGCCTCGACGGGCTACAGGTGCCGATGGATCTGCTCGAGGCGATCTACACCGAGCTCACCGGTCAACAGTTCACCTGGCTCGACAGCCAGCGGCGCCTGGTGGTCGGCAAGACCCAGCTGCGCATCCTGCCCGTGGCGGTCGACGTGGTCCACCTCCAGGGCGTCAGCACGGTAGTCCTGCAGTTCCCGGTTCGGCCGCGCTACCGGATCGAGGAACAGCCGGGTTGGATACAGGTGCACATCTTGGGCGATCGGATCCAGGCTCCGTCGTTCGTCCCGCGCTCGCGCGAAGGCCTCCTGCGCGGCTTGCTCTTCGCCGAGCAGGACATCACCCTGCAGTTACAACCGGGTGCCGGCATGGAGAGCTACGAGCTTTCCCATCCCTATCGCCTGGTCTTCGACATCTTCCCCGGCCGCGCCCCGGCGGCGACCCCGCGGAGCTCGCTGCTGCCGCCGCGGCGCTCGACGATCCCGACGATAGTGCTCGACCCCGGTCATGGTGGTAGCGACGAGGGCGCGCACGGCGAAGGTCTGGTCGAGAAGGACCTCACGCTGCGCCTCGCTCGGCTGTTGCGCAGCAAGCTCGAGGCGGCCCTACCGGTGCGGGTCGTGCTCACCCGCGACGAGGACGCCGACCTGCCGCTCGACACCCGCTCCGCAATCGCCAATCAGCTCAAGGCCGAGCTCTTCGTCTCGCTCCACCTCAACGCCTCGTTCGGCAGCCGAGCGACCGGCGCCGAGACCTACTTCCTGAGCCTCGAGGCCAGTGACGAGCGTGCCCAGCGGGCGGTCGAGGAGGCGAACCAGGGCGCAGGCGGCGATCCGCTGACCGACTTGCAGCTCATCCTCTGGGACATGGCGCAGAGCCGACACCTCGCCGCCAGCCAGCGGCTCGCCTCGCTGATCCAGCAGGAGCTCAACGACACTTTGGGCCTGCGCAATCGTGGCGTCAAGCAAGCTCCGTTCGCGGTGCTGATGGGGGCCGCGATGCCGGCGGTGCTGGTCGAGCTCGGCTTCCTCAGTACTCCGCAGGAGGTCGAACGACTCCAGGATCCGCGCTACCAGAACGAGCTGGCGGCGGCGCTGACGCGCGCGCTGGTGCGTTATCGGGCAGCGCCGACGGACACCCCGACGACCGGTACCGAGGTTCCGGAATGAATCGCCAACAGGCGCTGATCTTGGTGAGCGCCTCGGTCCTGGTGGGGTTGATCTTTGGCGCCCTCTGGATCCGGCGAGGAACCACGGTCGAGGAGAGCGCCGCCGAACCGAACGCCGCCAGCGAGATGAGCGCCGCCGTGACCGGCAGCGTCACCCTGTATTTCCCCGGCGCCGACGGCCGCCTGCACCCGGAGGTCCGGGGCCTCGATACCAGCGCCGAAGGAGCGGAGCTCGTGCGCCGGATCGTCGCCGGGATCCTCAGCGGACCCGACACCGAGGGACTCTTCGCGCCCCTGCCGCAGTCGACGAAAATCGGCAGTGCTCTCCTCGGGACCGACGGTACGCTCTATCTCGATCTGTCGTCGAGCGAGTACAAGGTACCACCGGTGGCCGGCTCCCAACGGGAGCTGCTCGCGGCATACAGTCTGGTCAATTCGATTTGCGGCAACGTGCCGAGAGTCAGCGGTGTTGTGCTGCTCTGGAATAGCGAGCAACGCACGACGTTCGCCGGTAACCTCGACACGACACGGCCACTGGTGCCCAACCGCCGATTCGTGAGCTCGAGCTCGTGAGTTCGATCGGTGTTTTCGACTCCGGCGTCGGAGGATTGACCGTGGTCGCGGCTCTCGAGCGCCGCATGCCCCAGGAGTCGATTCTCTACCTCGGCGACACCGCGCGATTGCCCTACGGCACCAAGTCAGCCGCCACCGTGACGCGCTACACCCAGCGCAACATCGATTTCCTGCTGGCGCGCGACGTCAAGGCGGTAATCGTCGCCTGCAACACGGCGTCGGCCCTCGCCCTGTCGCGCGTCGTGCCGCACTACCATGGTGACGCGGTACCGCTCTTTGGGGTGATCGAGCCCGGCGCCGCCGAGGCGGTGCGGGTCAGCCGCGGCCACGTCGGCATCATAGCCACCGAGTCGACGGTGCGCTCCGACGCCTATGCCGCGGCGATTCGGCGCCGGGCGCCCGCACTCACGGTTCGGTCGGCGGCCTGCCCCCTGTTCGTTCCGCTGGTCGAAGAAGGCTGGCAGGACGATCCGATCACTCGGGCCGTGGCCGCCAGGTACCTGGCGCCGTTGCTGACCGACGGCCTCGACACCCTGGTCCTGGGCTGTACGCACTACCCGCTGTTGCGCCCGCTTCTCCGGGAGATCGTGGGCGCCGACGTAGTTCTGGTGGACTCGGCCGTGGCCGTGGCCGATCAGGTCGCGGCCGAGCTCGGCGACAAGGGCCTTCTCGGCGGGGTCGAGGACCAGACCTCCCACTTCTGCTTGACAGACAGCAACTCGCCCTTCCAGCAGTTGGCGTCGACGATTCTCGGGCGCGACGACCTTTCGTTCGAGCTCGTCGACGTCTCCTAGCCTGCATGGCTCACCCTGTTTCGAGCGAACCGGCAGATCTGCCGGTGCAGCCGGACTGGGTGAGCCATGCGGACAAGGGACTACAATCGCGGCATGAGCGAAACCACCCCACGGCCTCACGGCCGCGCCGCAGGGGCGTTGCGGCCGATCGCGATCGAGCTCGACCCGTTGAAGTTCGCCGAGGGCTCGGCGCTGATCGAGGTCGGCGACACCCGGGTCCTGGTGGCGGCGACGCTCGAGAAGCGGGTACCGCCCTTTCTCATCGACAGTGGCCGCGGCTGGATCACCGGCGAGTATGCGATGCTGCCGCGGGCGACGAGCACGCGTAATCTTCGCGAGGTCAAGAAGGGACGCCAGGACGGTCGTAGCGCCGAGATCCAGCGCCTCATCGGCCGCAGTCTGCGCGCGGCCTTCGATCTCGAAGCGATGCCCGGGCGCACGCTGACGCTCGATTGCGATGTTTTGCAGGCTGACGGCGGGACCCGCACAGCTTCGATCACCGGCGCCTACGTGGCAGCGGTGTCGGCCCTCGCCAAGGCCTTGCTGACCGGGGATGTCGAGCGCTGGCCGCTGTCGCAGCAGATCGCAGCCATCTCGGTGGGCGTGGTCGAGGGCCGGGTGCTACTCGACCTCGAGGCGGTCGAGGATCAAGCCGCCGAAGTCGACATGAACGTCGTGGCCACGGTGGGCGGCGAGTTGGTAGAGGTCCAGGGGACCGGCGAGCGCGGCAGTTTTCCGCGCCGCCAGCTCGATGACCTGCTGGACCTGGCGTTGGCCGGAATTGACGAGCTTTGCCGCATCCAGAACTCGGTCCTGGCCCAGCCGCTGGCCGAGGTCGAGATGGTGCTCGGCAAGCCACGGCACAATACGGCGCCCAAGGCCGAGAAAGATCTCTGGGGCCGGCCCTAGCCTGGACTCCTCCCATGGATTCCGGCGTTCGCCGGAATCCAGCCCCTGCACCGCTCGAAACGGGGTGAGAAACGCCGCGCTTACAACACGGTGCCGCGGACGGTGACCTCGACCAGTGGTTGCAGCTGGCTCGAGGTCGGGATGGTGAGGGTTCCGCGGAAATCGCCCTTCGCCATGCCCGGAGCAAGGGTCATGCGTAGGCGGTAGAGGCGGCCCTCCTCGATGACCTCGACCTCGGGCGTCAGTCCCGCGATCGTGCTCTCGATGGTGCCCAGCGTCACGTCAGGCCCGCCCAGGTTCTTGACTTCGAGAATCGCGGTCTGTGGAATCGACAGATCCTTGCGGCCGAAGTCCACCACCCGCGGTAGCACGGCGATCACCGGCCGAACGAAGCCGGATACGGGAATCCGCAAGCGCTTCAGGCGCGGATGCTGCAACTCCACCGTGACGAAGTCGGCAAACGAGCCCTCCGGGGCGTTCGGCGCCAGGCTCATCTCGATGATCCACTGCCGCCCGTCCTTGCCCGACAGACCCTCCTCCTCCCCTGCCTCCCGGTAGTCGACCTCGACGAAGGGGTAGGGCGACCTCACCTTGGTCACCACGAGCTCTCCTGGCTCGTCGGAATAGATCGTCTGCACGACGGGCTCGCCGCCCTCTCCGAGCACAGCCAGGAACCGAGCGTAGCCCGGGCTGGCCTCGACCCAGGCACGGACGTTGGCCTTGATCACCAGATCGATCTGGGGGTTGCGGCCGTCGTTGGTGAAGACCCGCACCGTCTTCGCGATCGGACCGCGCAGGCCCTTGCTGTCGAGCTTCGCCACTACGTTGCCGCTCGCCCCGGGCGCGATCGTCGAATCGAAGTCGACCACCGTGCAGCCGCAGGTCGGCTTGACCTCGAGGATCTCGAGGGTGGCATCACCCTCGTTGCGGATCTCGAACGCATGCTCGACGGTGTTTCCGCGGGCGATGACACCGACGTCGACGACCGACTGGGCAACGAAAGCTCGCGGCTGGGCCAAGGTAGAACTGCAGAGCCCCAGAACGAGCACGAAGAACGACGAGAATGGGGAGCTGAGCAGTCTTTTCATCGGCAGTACCTCCAACGCCTGATGCTATACTGTGCCGTCTATTTCCCCAAGAAAGCGCGTTCGTGACACCGCCGCTCGACATCCACTTGATCGCGATCGGCGGCACCGGAATGGCGCCCCTCGCCTGTCTCCTGCGCGAGCAGGGACACCTCGTTCGGGGCTCCGACGGGCCGCTCTACCCGCCGATGAGCACCCTGCTCGAGCAAGCCGGCATCGTCGCCCGTGTGGGTTACGAACCGGCCCATCTCGACCCGGCCCCGGATCTGGTCATCGTCGGCAACGCCATCCGCCACGACAACCCGCAGGCGACGACGGCCCGCGAGCTCGAGCTCGAGATCATGTCGATGCCGCAGGCACTGACGCGTTTCTTCCTGCGCGATCGCCAGCCGCTAGTCGTGGCCGGCACCCACGGCAAGACGACGACCACGTCGATGGCGGCCTGGGTCTACAAAGCCTGCGACCGCGATCCGGGCTTCCTGATCGGCGGCGTGCCGCAGAATCTGGACCGTAGCTTCGCCATCGGCAGCGGCCGACGCTTCATCATCGAGGGCGACGAGTACAACGCGGCCTACTTCGACCGCGGCCCGAAGTTCCTGCACTACCAGCCGCAGACCGCCATCCTCACCAGTGTCGAGTACGACCACGCAGACCTCTACGCCGAGCCCGAGGATCTCCTCGCCGCCTACAGTCGGTTGGTCGCCATCCTGCCGGCGGACGGTCTTCTCGTCGCCCACGGCGACAGCCCGGACGTGCGAGCGGTTGCTGCGCTTGCCCGCTGCCCCGTCGTCTATTACGGTTTCGAGAAGAGCAACGACATCCGACCCCTCGCCTTCGGCCACGAGGGCGGCGGGACATACTGCCGGCTACCCGACGCCGAAGTCGGAGAGGTCGAGCTGCGCCTCCGGACGACGGGCCGCCACAATCTCCTCAACGCCATGGCGGTGTGGGTCGTGGCGCGCCGAGACGGAATCGGCGCCGCCGTCCTCGCCGAGGCCTTCAGCCGCTTCGACGGCGTGCGGCGACGCCAGGAGGAGCTCGGCACGGCTGCCGGCATCACCGTGGTCGACGATTTCGCCCACCACCCGACGGCGGTCGGCGAGACCCTGCCGGCGCTTCGCGAGCGCTACCCCGGGCGCCGGCTGGTGGTCGCCTTCGAGCCTCGTAGCCTGACCGCCGGCCGCGAGATGTTCTTCGACGCCTACGTGAACGCCTTCGCCAGTGCGGATGCCGTCTTTTTCGCCCCCCTCTTCCACGCCGATCGGTTGAGCGAGGGAGAGCGCCTCGATCTCGAGCGCCTGGCCGGCTCTCTCGCCGAGTGCGGCGTCGACGCCGCCGCCCACTCCTCGGTACCCGAGCTACGCCAGGCGGTCCTCGCCGCCCTGGACCCCGGTGACGTGCTCGTCACGATGTCGTCGGGCTCTTTCGAGGGCATCCCGCATGAGATCCTGGCCGAGCTGCGGCGGCGCTAGGTCACTCGTCCTGAGGCTGCCAGGGGCATGTCATGCCACCCTCGCAGGCCGTCTCGCACAATGGTCTCGGGCTCAAGTCGGCCCAGATGCCCTGTGTTACGATCACCGCCGGTCGGCGTCTAGTTCTTCGTGCGGCAAGTTCGTTACCCAGCTTACCGCACGGAGC
>JAPUJD010000149.1 GCA_027296385.1 Acidobacteriota bacterium
ATGAAGATCATGGCGACCAGGGTCAGGAACAGGATCGAGACGAACGCCGCCACCCCGCGAACGGTGCCGGCGGCGATCCCGCCGGCGAGGTCGATAAGAGGCGAGAAGTCGAAAGTCTCCGGCGACAGCCAGTCGGAGAGCTCGATGCCGCGCTCGCGGGCGAGCTCGAGCCAGACCTGCGCCTTGGCGACAAGGCGCTCCTGATAGGTCGGCACGGAGGCCAGAAAGCCCACCACGGCGCGGTTGATCAAGAGGCCGAACGCAGTCAACACGGCGATCGCCGCCGCCACCGTCGCCGTGAGCGCCAGGCCCGGGCGTACCCCCTTGCGCATCAGTGCGGCCTGCAAGGGATAGCACAGGATGGCGAGAAAAATCGCCAGGAGCATCGGGATGAGCACCGGCTGGGCCGCCCTGAGCCCGGCGACCACGACCACCAGGGCCGCGAGCCGCATCAGGGGCGCCCTGACCTGTGGATAGGTTGCTGTCTCTTGTCCCGGGCTCAAGCGTTCGCCTCCTCGGCCTCGCGGTGGGCGTCGACGAGCTGCTCGACCACGGCGGGATCCGCCAAGGTCGTCACGTCGCCGAGATCGTCGTGCTCCCCGGCGGCGATCTTGCGCAGTAGCCGGCGCATGATCTTGCCGGAACGGGTCTTGGGCAGGCCGGAGGCGATCTGGATCCGATCGGGCGTGGCGATGGGCCCGATGGCGCTGCGCACCTGCTGGCGCAGCTCGCCGGTGAGCTCGACCGCATCGTGATCCTGATACTCCGGCGTCAAGAGCACGTAGGCGTAGATGCCGGTGCCCTTGATGTCGTGGGGAAAACCCACCACCGCGGCCTCGGCGACCGCCGGGTGGGCCACCAGCGCGCTCTCTACCTCGGCCGTGCCCATGCGGTGGCCGGAGACGTTGAGCACGTCGTCGACGCGGCCGGTGATCCAGTAGTAGCCGTCCTCGTCGCGTCGGCAGCCATCGCCGGTGAAGTAGTAGCCCGGATAGGTCGAGTAGTAGACCTCGCGGAAGCGCTCGTGATCGCCCAGGATGGTGCGCGCCTGGCCCGGCCAGGAACGCCGCAGGCACAGATTGCCCGAGACGCCGTTGCCTTCGAGCTCTCGCCCCGCTTCGTCCATCAATACCGGCTCGATGCCAAAGAGCGGCAGGGTCGCCGAGCCTGGCTTGGTCGGCGTCGCGCCGGGCAGGGGTGAGATCATGATGCCGCCGGTCTCGGTCTGCCACCAGGTGTCGACCACGGCGCAGCGGCCGTTGCCGACCACGTCGTGGTACCAGGTCCAGACCTTCGGGTTGATCGGCTCGCCGACGGTGCCGAGAATCCGCAGTGAGTCGCGCTTGTATCGCCTCACCCACTGGTCGCCCTCCCGCGCGATGGCGCGAAGCGCCGTCGGGGCGGTGTAGAAGATGGTGACCCCGAGGTCGTCGACCACCTGCCAGTAGCGCCCGGCGTCGGGGCACAGCGGCGTCGACTCGAACATCACCGTCGTCGCTCCGTTGGCCAGCGGCCCGTAGACGATGTAGCTGTGGCCGGTGACCCAACCGATGTCGGCGGCGCAGAAGTAGACGTCGTCCTGGCGCAGATCGAAGACCTGCTCGTGGGTCAGCGCGGCGTAGACCAGGTAGCCGCCGGTCGTGTGTAGGAGCCCCTTCGGCTGGCCGGTCGAACCCGAGGTGTAGAGCACGAAGAGCGGCGACTCCGCTTCCATGTGCTCGACCGGGCAGTCCGCCGACTGGCCCGCCAGCTCGGTCGCCAAGTCGTGATCGCGGCCGTCGACCATCGGCACCGCGGTCTCGGTGCGGCGCGCCACTAACACGGTGTCGACCAAATCCAGGCCCGCCACCGCCTCGTCGACGGTCTGTTTGAGCGGAATCGTCTTGCGTCCGCGTAGCCCTTCGTTGGCTGTCACCACCACCCGGCACTCGGCGTCGAGAATGCGGCTGCGCAGAGCCTCGGCCGAGAAGCCGGCGAAGACCACCGAATGCACCGCGCCGATGCGGGCGCAGGCCAGCATCGTGACCGCCAGCTCGGGGATCATCGGCAGGTAGACCGCGATCCTGTCGCCACGCTTCACGCCGTGGGCCATGAGCACGTTGGCCATGCGCCCCACCCTCCGGCCGAGCTCGCGATAGCTGATGTGGTGGTACTCGCCCGGCTCGTCGGCGGCCCAGATGATGGCCGTCTTGTCGCCCCGCTCGTCGAGGTGACGATCGACGCAGTTGTAACAGGCGTTGAGCCGACCGCCGGCATACCACTCGAACTGGGCCGCGTCGTTGTCGACACGCATCACCGACTCGGGCGCTCGGAACCAGGTGAGCCGCTCGGCCTGCTCGCCCCAGAAACCCTCGGGGTCGTCGAGTGAGCGTTTGTAGAGCGCTTCGTACTGCGCCAGCGAACTGATTCGCGCATTCGCCGCGATGTCTTGCTTGACCGGAATCATCTGCTTTCTCTGCTCTGTGGCGCGCTGTTGCCGAGCGGCATCCTAGCAGCCTGCGCCCACGGGACCTTCGGTCCCAGATCCGTCGCATTTGCGGCGGCTCCGCTGGCCCTGTCCATATTTTCTTGGCAGTCGCAGGCGCTTCAGCCATGGCCGCCACGTAGCGGCCGCGCTCTGTCCCGTGCGTCGGGCCCCCGGCGGCAGCTCTGAGAAACCGGCGTGCCCTGGGGCGCACGCCGCTACAGCAGGTGATCTATCCCGAGCGCCGCCAGATCGCGCTCGGCCTGCGCGGCCCAGCCCCGATTGGCCGCCGGGCTCGCCGGGCTCGGGTGAAGGATGCGGCCGATCTCGACCTCCGTGTCAGCTAGCGCCCGACGCGCCTGTTTCTCCGCGAACTGGCCGATGCCGACCACCCACTCGAGATCGAGGACCTCGACAGCTTGCCGCAGCGCTCGATCGCACCGTTTTTCCAACGCCTGGCGCTCCGCCGCCGGCAGCTTGTCGGGCGTGCGGTTGCGGCCGCTCGCCTCGAGGAAGGCGAGCGGACAGTAGTTGAGCACGAAGCAACGCTCGAAGAAGCGCTCCGGCGTGCGGCAGCGGTCACGCAACCAGCCCCACAGCCGACGGCCGCTGATCTCGCTGCGAGCACAGTCGAAGCCGAGGATCGGCCGCTTGGAATGCTCGTTCGCCGGCCGCTCGACCGGCCCGGTGACCCGCAACCAATCGCGTACCACCGAGATCTCACCGAAAGGCACCCCGGTCTGCGACATGCCCCACGGCCCCGGGTTCATGCCCAGGAAGGCGAGTTGCTTCGGCCCGCGGCCCCACAGCTCGAGGTAGCGGCGGTGGGGCTCCCAGGCATAGTCGAGCGGGTTGTAGACATGAGTGACGGGAGGCCCGAAGACGAGCTCGTCCACGGCCCGCGCAAGCTCTCTGTCGATCTCGATCAGTCCGTTCACGATCACAAGAGTGTAGCGGGCGGGCTCCGTCGCGCGTCGGGCTGCCGGAGGCAGCCGAGAAAACACAGCGTGCCATAGCGTGCGAAGCACGCTAGCCAGTCAATAGCGAGCTAGAATCGGGCTCGAGACCCCTCCGGTCGTACCGCTAAGACCATGCCTGACACCAATCTCTTCCTGCTGCGCTTCTCGGGCGAGATCGGCATCAAGGCGCGGCGCACCCGTCACCGGTTCACCCGCCAGATCGCCGACAGTATCGAGGACGCGCTCGCCAGCGCCGGTGTGAGCTTCGAGCTCGAGCGTCAGTGGAGCCGGTTGTTCGTCGCCACCGAAGACCCGGAGGCCGGCGCGGTGCTGCGCCGCGTCTTCGGACTGCAGTCGCTGTCGCCGGCCATCGTGCGCCCCTGGGTCGACCTCGACGACATCGTCGCCCACGGCCTCGAGTTTTTCGCTTCGGCGGTCGCCGGTCGGCGCTTCGCGGTGCGCGCCCGCCGCACGTCGGGGCATCCCCAGCCGCCATTCGACTCGCCCGCGATCGAGCGGGCGCTCGGCGCCGCGCTCTTGTCTTCGGCCGCCAGCGTCGATCTCGACGACCCCGAGGTGACCGCCGGGGTGGAGGTTCATGCCGACCGGGTCTATTTCTTCACCGACAAGATCGCCGGTGCCGGCGGCCTGCCGATGGGTATCGAGGGCCGCGCGCTCGCTCTGGTGTCGGGTGGTTTCGACTCGGCCGTCGCGGCGTGGGAGATCTGGAAGCGTGGCGTCGGCCTCGACTTCGTCTTCTTCAATCTCGGTGGCAGGGTGCACGAGCAAGGCGTGGTGCGAGTCGTCGAGCGACTGGCCCGCGACTGGGCCTACGGCGACTGGCCGCGGCTCTACAGCGTCGACTTGCGGCCCCAGGTCGAGACCCTGCAGGAGAAGGTCAAACCGCGCTACTGGCAACTAGCGCTCAAGGCCCTCATGTACCAGGCGGCCGATCTCCTGGCGGCCGAGCTCGAGCTGCCAGCTCTCGTCACCGGCGAGGTCATCGGCCAGGTCTCGTCGCAGACCCTGCCCAACCTGCTGGCCCTCGACTCCACCGCCGGCCGGCCGGTGCTGCGGCCGCTCTTGACCTGGAACAAGGAACAGATCGTCGCCGCCGCCCGCACCATCGGCACCTACGAGCTCTCGGCCGTCGTGCCCGAGTTTTGCGCCCTGGCCGCGCGTCACGCGATGACCAAGGCCAAGGCCGACGCCTTCGCGCGCAGCGTCGCCACCCTCGACCCCGCAGCGACCGCGCGGGCGGTGGCTGGGCGCACCGTTCGCGAGCCCCGGCTGCCGCAAGTGTTGCCGCAGACGCCGGGCGGTATCACGGCCGACGAGATGCCGACCGGCGCCACCATCGTCGACCTGCGCAGCGCGACCGACTACCACGCCTGGCACTGGCCCGGAGCCCTCAACCTCGAGTACTTTCACGCCCTCAAGGTCTACCGCTCGGTCGAGCCGCGGTCGGTCTACGTGCTCTATTGCGAGGTCGGGCTCAAGAGCGCTCACCTGGCCGAGCTCATGCGTGCCGAGGGCTTCGACGTGCGCCACGTGCCGGCCGGCCTGCCGGCCCTGCGGCGGGCGGCAAAGGCTCGGCTGCCCCGCGCGCGGCCTGTGGCACGAGCCCGCAAGGCCGCGCGTTCGTCTGCTCGGCCGTCGGGCTGAACTGCTAAGCTGCTGAGTGTCCCGTGCGGCAAGTTCGCTACTCGCCAGTCCTTCGTCGTCGCGCCTTGCCAGGAGCGCTAAACCCTCGGCGCTCTGGGCAACGCACTTGCCGGACGAAACACTAACCCTGACGGCGACCGTCGCCGTCATCCGCCCCCTCTCCTCGTACCCAAGACCATGCCCGTCTCTTTTGCCATCAATGGCTTAGGCCGTATCGGCAGAGCGCTGCTGCGCATCGCCGAGACCCGCCCGACGCTCGAGCTGGTGGCGGTCAACGACCTCGGCTCGGTCGCTCAACTGGCGCATCTCGTGGCGCACGACTCGCTGCACGGGCCGTTCGCCGGCGACGTCGCGGTCGAGGGCAACGCCATGCGGATCAACGGGCGGCGGGTGACGGCCTTTTGCCTCGCCCAACCAGCCGACGTTCCCTGGCAGGAGAGCCGGGCGACGGTGGTGGTCGACGCCACCGGCCTGTGCAAGACCCGCGAGCTCGCCGGCGAGCATCTGCGGCCCGGGATCGAGCGCGTCATCGTGTCGGCCAACGCCGACGTCGACGTCACGATCTGCATCGGCGTCAACGACGGCGCCTACGATCCTGCGCGCCACCGCTTGCTCAGCGCCGCTTCCTGCACCACCAACTGCCTCGCACCTCTGGCCTATCTCCTGCACCGCGAGTACGGCATCGCGCGCGGCATGCTCAACACCGTGCACAGCTACAACAACGATCAGCGCCTACTCGACTACCCGCACCCCGACATGCGGCGCGCCCGGGCCGCCGGCTTGAACATGATCCCCACCACGACTAGCGCAATCCAAGCCCTCGGTCGCGTTCTGCCCGAGTTGGCCGGTCGCCTGGCCGGACTGGCGATTCGGGTGCCAACGCCCAACGTCTCGCTGGTCGACCTGGTCGTGGAGCTCGAGCGCAGCGCCGACGCGGCGGCGGTGAACGACCTCTTCCGCCGTGCCGCCGCAGACGAGCTCGCCGGGATCCTGGCCGTCGAGGAGGAGGAGCTGGTCTCCAGCGACTTCCTGCGCCGGCCGCACTCGGCCATCATCGATCTCGCGCTCACCCAGTCGCTCGGCGACCACCTGGTGCGCGTCGTCGCCGGGTACGACAACGAATGGGGCCACGCCTGCCGGCTGGCGGACATGCTCGAGCTGGTCGGCACCGGCGCTGAGAGCGCGTCATGAAACATTTGCTGACCCTCGACGACTTGCCGGCGGCCGAGCTCGTCGGCCGGCGGGTCTTCGTCCGGGTCGATTTCAATGTGCCGATCGCCGCGGGCAAGGTTGCCGACGCGACGCGGCTCGAGAAGGCCCTGCCGACGCTCCATGAGCTCCAGTCGAAGAGCGCCCGCGTCATCCTGGCCGCCCATCGCGGTCGCCCCAAGGGCGAGCCCGACCCGGCGCTCAGCTTGCGACCGGTGGCCGAAACCCTGTCCGCGCTGCTTGCTGCGCCCGTCGCCTGGGCCGACGATTGCATCGGCCCGGCCGCGCAGCAGGTCTGCGACAATCTCGCCGACGGCGAAGTCTGCCTGCTGGAGAATCTCCGCTTCCACGCCGGAGAGAAGGCCAACGACGGCGACTTCGGCGCCGCGCTGGCCGCGCTGGCCGAGATCTTCGTCAACGACGCCTTCGGTACGGCGCATCGCGCTCATGCGTCCATCGTCGGCGTCGCCGAGCGCCTGCCGCAGCGCGCCGCCGGACGTCTCCTGGCGCGCGAGGTCGAGGTTCTCGGTGCGCTCCTGGGCGAGCCGCGGCGACCGTTCGTCGCCGTCATCGGCGGCGCCAAGATCGCCGGCAAGGCCGACACGCTGATCCATCTTCTGCCCCGCCTCGACACTCTCGTGCTCGGCGGCGCCATGGCCAATACCTTCCTTGCCGCTCAGGGCCACGACATGGCGGCCTCGCTGGTCGAGGAGGACCGCGTCGGGATGGCCCGCAACATCCTGGCGCAAGCCGAAGCGCGGGACACCGTGGTCCTTCTACCGCGCGAGCTCGTCGTCACCGACGATCCCGAGGAGCCGGGCCGGATCGAGACCGTCGCGGTGGAAAAGGTGCCGCCCGGCATGATGGCGGTCGACGTGGGCGCCGCCTTCAGCCAGCGTCTGGCGGCGGTGCTGCGCGACGCCGGCACCGTGTTCTGGAACGGCCCGCTGGGCGTCTTCGAGCGCGAGCCTTTCGCCGCCGGCACTGTTGCCGCCGCCCGCGCCCTGGCCGACAGCCCGGCCTACACCATCGTCGGCGGCGGTGAGACGGTAGCGGCCGTCAGACTCGCCGGGGTGGCCAACCGGTTCGGCCACGTCTCGACCGGCGGTGGCGCCGCGCTCGAGCTGCTGGCCGGCAAGACTCTGCCCGGCGTCGCCGCCCTGGAGGTGAATCGATGAGCCCCATCCGACGCCCACTGGTGGGCGGCAACTGGAAAATGAACCTACTCAGCGCCGAGGCTCGAGATTACGTCGCCCGCCTGGGCCAACTCTCGGTGGGCCAGGCCGAGGTCGTGCTCTTCCCCTCGTTCCCGCTCTTGACGACCCTGGCGCGCGGCTTGGCGGGCAGCCCGGTCGCGCTCGGTGGGCAGGATCTCCACCCCGGCGCCAAGGGCGCCCACACCGGCGACGTCTCGGGTCCGCAACTGGTCGACGCCGGTTGCCAGTGGGTGTTGTGCGGCCACAGCGAGCGACGCCAGGATCACCACGAATCCGACGCGCTGGTCGCCGCCAAGGTCGCAGCGGCCATCGAGCACGGCTTGACGCCATTGATCTGCGTCGGCGAGACCCAAGAGGAGCGGCAGGCAGAGGAGACCTTCGCCATTCTCGAGCGTCAACTGCGCGCGGCACTACCCTCTGCGCGCGATCGTTTCGAGCTCGCCTACGAGCCGGTTTGGGCCATCGGGACGGGCGCCACAGCAACCCCCGAGATCGCCCAGGAGGCCCACGCATTCCTGCGCCGCACCCTCGCCGAGGTGATGGGAGAGGCCATCGCCGCACGCTGCCGCATTCTCTACGGAGGCTCCGCCAACCCCGACAATGCGGCCGATCTCATCGCTCAACCGGACCTCGACGGCTTCCTCGTCGGCGGCGCCAGCCTTGACCCAGACAAATTCCTGACTATCATCCGTGCCTGCGGTTGGTCATAGCGTACTAACCGCTGAGGAGGACTTGCCTTGCTTGTATTTCTATCTACCATCCATGTGATCGTCTGTCTGTTCCTGATCGGCGTCGTGCTGCTGCAACAGGGCAAGGGCGCGGATCTCTCGGTCTTCGGCGGCGGTGGCACGCAGGCCGCTTTCGGCGCCCGTGGCGCCACCACGATGCTGCACAAACTCACGGTCTACGGCTTCGTCGGTTTCATCCTCACGACGATAGGCATCGGGCTGCTCAAGACGACGGCGCGCAACGCCTCGGTCATCACCGACGTTCCGGTGGCCGTCGAGGCGACGACCGAGGAGACAGCCACCGAGGACGACGCGGGAGCGGGTGTCAGTGACGAGACCGGAGACGCGGGCGACGGTCAGTAGGATCTTCTTGCACGCCGAAGTGGCGAAATTGGTAGACGCGCACGCTTGAGGGGCGTGTGGGGCGACCCGTGCCGGTTCGAGTCCGGCCTTCGGCACCAAACTCTCCGACCCCGACTTTTCATTCCGGTTCTGCTGCGGTGGAGCCGGGGTCTGAAGCCCAGGCGTCACCCTCGATCGCTTTGCCGGGGTTGCTGGCCGCGGGCTCGAAGCACGCTGCTACGATCCACACCGTGGCCGACCAGGAGACACTCTCCGGCTGGGGCTTGATCGAGCGGCCGGGACGCGAAGTTCGCTCCGAAGACCTGGCGGCGATCACCGTCGGGGCCGGCCTGACCCGCGGTCTCGGTCGCAGCTACGGCGACTCGTCGCTGCCTGCCGCCGGCACCTGGGTCGCCGCCTCGCCGTTGGCCGATCGCCTCTTGGCCTTCGACCAGCAGAGCGGGATTCTGCACGCCGAGGCCGGCCTGTCGCTGCGCGAGATCAACCGCCTCTTCTGGCCCCGCCTGTGGACCTCTCCGGTGCTGCCCGGGACCCAGGACATCACGCTGGGCGGCATGGTAGCCGCCGATGTTCACGGCAAGAACCATCATGTCGACGGCACCTTCGGCCGTCACCTGGAATGGCTGCTGATCCGGCTGGCCGACGGCGAAATCGTGACCACGTCGCGTGAACGCGATCCCGACCTCTTTCGCGCCACCGTCGGCGGCATGGGGCTGACCGGGCACATTCTCGAAGTCGCGGTGCGGCTGCAGCCGATCCCGTCCCCCTGGATCAGGGCCGAGAGCGAGCGCATAGCCGGCGTCGACGAGTTTGTCTCGGCGCTGCGCGAGGCGGCGACGGACTGGCCTTTCACTGTCGGCTGGTTCGACGCGCTGGCCACAGGGACGAAGCTCGGTCGCGGCATCCTGATGAAGGGTCGGTGGGCCCAGCCAGCCGAGGCGCCGGTCGAGCCTCCGTCCCCCAAGATGCGCCTTGCGGTGCCCTTCACGCTGCCCAACTGGACGCTCAACCGACTCTCCATGTGGGCCTTCAACAAACTCTACTTCCATCTTCACCCGAGAGGCGTCAAGACCGGCATCGTCCACCCCGAGAGCTTCTTCCATCCTCTCGACGTGATCCGCCACTGGAACCGGATCTACGGCCGCCGGGGTTTCACCCAGCACCAGTGCGTGCTGCCCGAAGGCGAGCGCCCGGGGGCCGCACGCCGCCTGCTCGAGGAGCTCACCGCCCGGGGCGGCTTGTCCTGTCTTTGCGTCATCAAGGACTGTGGGGAGCAGGGAGAGGGGCTGCTGTCGTTTCCGCGCCCGGGGATCACGATTGCCATCGACCTGCCGGCCGGCCCCGGCATTCAAGAGCTGATCGACGGCCTCAATCGCCGCGTCCTGGCAGAGGGCGGCCGGATCTACCTCGCCAAGGACACCTTCGCCCGGGCGGAGGACTTCCAGGCCATGGAACCGCGGCTCGCCGAGTTCGAGCAGCTCCGGCGGCGCTGGGATCCCGCGGGCCGGCTGTCGAGCGCCCAGGCGGTACGCCTGTTTGGAGACGGCGCGTGAGAGTCGCGTTCCTCGGTGCCACCCGCGGCATGGGTCGTGCCCTGGCTCGTCTGTTGGCCGAGCGCGGCGACGCCCTACATCTGCTCGGTCGCAACAGCGACAAGTTGGCAAGGAGCGCGGCCGATCTCGAGGTGCGAGGCGCCGCCGGCGAGGTCGGCACCACCGAGTGCGACCTCGAGCGGCCGGAGACCTTCGAGGCGGCGCTGACGGCGGCCGCCGAGCAGCTCGGCGGCCTCGAGGCGGTGGTGGTAACCGCGGCGCTCTTCGCCACCCAGGAGGAGCTCGAGGCGGACCTCGACCTCACTCGCCGGCTGCTCCAGGTCAACTTCAGCCGCACGGTCGAGTTCTGCGAGCGGGCCCGCCATCACCTGCTGGCCGCGGGCGGCGGCAAGCTGTGTGTCTTCGCCTCGGTCGCCGGCGATCGCGGGCGCAAGCCGATGGTGCTCTACGGCGCCGCCAAGGCCGGCCTGGCAGCCTATCTCGAGGGTCTGGACCACAGGTTCCACGCGGCGGGCCTAGAGGTGATCTGCGTCAAGCCCGGCTTCGTCAGGACCGGCATGACCGCCGGCCTGACGCCGCCACCCTTCGCCGGCGAGCCGGAAGCGGTCGCCAGGCGGGTCCTCAAGGCTCTCGACCGCGGCACTCCGGTAGTCTACGTCCCGGCTGTGTGGCGCGGCATCATGCTCGCCATCCGCCTGCTGCCGCGCGCGGTCATGCGCCGTATCGGCTTCTGAAGCGCGAACGCCCCCTACTTGCCGCGCAGGGCCGTCGGCGCAGATCCGACGGAAGATCACTGCGCGCGAAGTCGTACCGTGACGATACCCCGGTCCGGGTCGCCGGGCTCGGGCGCCGCCCGCGTCGGGCGGTAGCCGAACACCTCGGAGGCAGGCCGTGAACCGAGCTCGGCGTCGAGGATCTCGAAGCGCTCGAGGCCCACCTTGGAGGGGTGATCGACGCCGCAGGCCCGAGCCAGCTGTAGCAATTCCTTGCGCAGCACCGTGACGTAGTTCGCCAGCCGTACCGCCTTGCTGGTCGGCTCCAGCCCGTGCATCAGCCAGCGGTTCTGGGTCGCCACGCCGGTCGGGCAGTGCCCGGTGTGGCAACGTTGGGCCTGAATGCAGCCGACCGCCATCATCGCCTCACGCCCGACGTTGATGAGGTCGCAGCCCATCGCCAAAGCCAGCAGGCCGACTTCCGGGAAACCCAGTTTGCCGGAGCCGATGAAGACGATCCGCTCGGTCAGATCGCGTTGGGCGAAGATCTTGTAGACCCGCGCAAAGCCCACTTTGAATGGCAGTGCCACGTGATCGGTGAAAGCCCGCGGCCCGGCCCCGGTGCCGCCCTCACCACCGTCTATGGTGATGAAATCGACGCCGCGCTGACCGTCGACCATGGCGTCGGCGAGCTCGATCCAGAAGGACTCTTCGCCGACAGCCGACTTGATGCCGACCGGCACCCCGGTGGCTAGCGCTAGGTCCTCGACGAAGTCGAGCATCGAGTCGACGTTGCTGAAGGTCGAGTGAGCGGCCGGGCTGATGCAATCGCGGCCCCGGTCGATACCGCGGATGCGGGCGATCTCGCGGGTGATCTTGGCCGCCGGCAGCACGCCACCCAGCCCGGGCTTGGCTCCCTGGCTCAGCTTGATCTCGAGCGCTCGTACGGCGGTGCTCTCGACGGTGTCGACCAGGCGCTCGCGATCGAATGAGCCGTCGGCCCGACGACAGCCGAAGTAGCCCGTGCCGATCTGCCAGATGAGCTCGCCGCCATGCAGGTGGTACGGCGCCACCCCACCCTCACCGGTGTTGTGCAAGCAGCCACACAGCGCCGCGCCGCGGTTGAGCGCCTCGACCGCGGCGGCCGATAGCGAGCCGAAGCTCATGCCCGAGATGTTGACGATCGAGGCCGGCCGGAAGGCGTGCTGGCGGCCGCGGGCAGCGCCCATCCTCTTGACGCAGGGCACGGCATGCGCCGGGTCATAGTCCGCGTCACCCTGGCGTGGCGCCGTCAGCGGGAAGGCCGAGTGCTTGAGGATGAGGTAGTTCGAGCTGCGCTCAAGATCGTTGTCGGTACCGAAGCCAAAGTAGTTGTTCTCCTGCTTGGCCGAGGCGTAGACCCAGCGCCGCTCGTCACGTGAAAAGGGGCGTTCTTCGTCGTTGGCGGTGACGATGTACTGGCGCAGCTCAGGCCCCAGCGCCTCCAGCCAGTAGCGGAAGTGGCCGATCAGCGGAAAGTTGCGCAGGATGGCATGGCGCTTTTGCAGCAGGTCGTAGAGCACCGTCAGCGCCACGACCGCGAGAAGACCTCCTCCAGCCCAAAGCAGCATCAGGGCATTATCGCGCATGCCGGCCGGTCATGCTGACTCGCCTGGATTCTTCACCCCACTCCGGCTGCAACGGCTAGCGGCGATTCATTGCGCCGACTTCCCGTCGGCGGCGCAGACCTCGTGTACCGAGTAGACGATGGCCACCATGCGCCAGCCTTCGGCACCACGGACCAAGTGGAAGAAGTTGACTCCGCAGTGGCTGTAGACGTCGCCGCGGTGAAACTCGTAGGGCATGCGAACGGTGGCCAGCGCGACATCGGCCTCGATGGAGGTTGCGCCGACTATCGTTTCGCGAGGCTCGAAAGACATGTCGGCAAGCGCCGCCGCGAAAGCCTCTCCGGTACTCGAGCGTACCGTGCCGTCGTCTCCGACTCTGAGGATCGGTGTCTCGGGACTCATCACCGCCAACAAGGCCTCGCCGTCGCGGGCTTGCATCGCGGCGAAGAATTCGACCCACACGGCTTCGATCGCGTGCGCTCCGGCGACGGCTGCCGCAAGCTCCGGCGAGGCATTCCTCGGCGCATCCGCTGCTCCGCCGCTCGCCGCCGCCAACAGCAGCAAACAAAGTCCAAGCGCTTTCTTCATTGTCCGCCTCCTACTTCGAGAGCAGTTCGCCCAGCTCGCGATCATGAAGGCGCGCCAGCAACCACTGGGCGCTCAGCGCTCCGATCAGGGCCAGACACATGTCCCATTGCGTGTCCCAGACGTCACCCTGGGTACCTAGGAACGACTCCGCCGCCGCGCCGCCGAGGAGCGCCGCCCACCACTCGATGAGCTCGTAGAGCGCGCTCAGGGCGAGGCTGAAGCAGGTGACGAGGAAGAAGAGCCAGCCTCCTGGCCGCAGCGGCGTCCGCCGGATGAACACTTCACGCGCCACGATCGCCGGCACGAAACCCTGCGCCAGGTGCCCCAGCCGGTCGTAATGATTCCGTGCCGAGCCAAAGAGCTCCTGGACCCAGTGGCCCAACGGCACCCGGGCGTAGGTGTAGTGACCGCCGAGCATCAGGATGGCGGCGTGAACGAAGAGCAGCCGGTAGGCCAGCGGGGTGAGCGGAAAGCGGCGGTAGGTCGCCACCAGGAGTGGCAGACCGATCACCACCGGGGCGACTTCCATCCACCAGGTGCCGCGCTCGAGAGGCTCGATCCCCGACACCACGAGGCCGGCCAGGGTCAGGACGATCAACACCAAGGGTTCGCGCCGAGTGGCGTTGGCGGTCATGGCTGCCCACTCTACCCGTTGCAACGATTCGCTGACTTCTGGTGCACTGCGTCGCAGATCCTGCCACAGGATTTGCCACGCGCTACACCAGACTCCAGCGCTGGCG
>JAPUJD010000015.1 GCA_027296385.1 Acidobacteriota bacterium
TGAGGGACCTCGACTTCGCGCCTGAGCCCGACTACAGGATTGACCTGCTCATGCCCGGTTGGGAGTTTCGGTATGACGGAGCCGACAGACGGATTCCCGCCTGGGTCGTCGGTGCCTTGGAAGGCGCGGGGCCGCCGCGGCGACTCGGCCTGGCCGTCGCAGTAGACGGCACGATCG
This sequence comes from Acidobacteriota bacterium, assembly GCA_027296385.1. Classification (GTDB taxonomy): domain Bacteria; phylum Acidobacteriota; class Thermoanaerobaculia; order Multivoradales; family JAHEKO01; genus CALZKB01. The sequence goes on from JAPUJD010000015.1 coordinate 178, forward strand.
CGGCGACCACCGAGCTCGATCCGGCCGACAGCACCGCCCGTTTTCGCGCCTTGCTCCCCGAGAGCGCCCTCGGCGCGGGGATACATGAGCTCCAGATCATCGTCATCGATCCGCAGACCGGACGGGCGGTACTAGCCGCGCCTCGCTAGGCTGGTGTCGCCTGCTGGATCCAGCAGCCGCCGAGCACCCGAGTGCCGTCGTAGAAGACCGCGGCTTGGCCGGGGGCGACGCCGCGCTGAGCCGTAGCGAACTCGACCCGCACCAGGCCGTCTTCCGCCAACGGAGTCACCAGCGAGCACACGCCGGGATGCCGTGAGCGGATCCTGACCGTGGCCTCGATCGGCCCGACCGGCGGCCGGCCGATCCAATGCAGGCGCTCGCCGATCAGACCCGGAAGGCGAAGCTCCTCCGCGCCACCGACCACAACCCGGTTCTCTTCCGGCTCGATCGCCAGCACATAGAGCGGGCTCGGCGCGGTCAATCCGAGGCCGCGACGCTGGCCGACCGTGTAACGGTAGTAGGGCTCGCCGCGGCCGAGCTCGGTCCCGCCGCTGTCGACCAGCGAGCTGGCCGCGGTGACGGGCACGGCGAAACGCTCCGGCGCCGCGCCCGCCTGCGCCTCGACGAAGTCCTTGATGCCACCAGCGACGAAGCACAGCTCCATGCTCTCGGCCTTCTCCGCCACCAGGAGCTCGGCCTCGCGCGCCAACTCCCGAACCCGCTCCTTGTCCATGTCGCCGAGCGGGAAGCGCGACGCTGCTAGTTGCGCCTGCGTGAGCTCGAACAGGTAGTAGCTCTGGTCCTTGTCGATCGTTCTCGCCTGGTGCAGCTCCCAGCCCTCGGCGCCGGCGACGATGCGCGCATAGTGTCCGGTGGCGATGGTGTCGACGCCGAAGGCCCGCGCGCGCTCGAGGAAGAGATCGAACTTGATGAAGGTGTTGCAGCGGGTGCAGGGGACCGGTGTCCGGCCGGCGAGGTAGTCGTCGACGAAGGGATCGACCACGTAGCGCCGGAAGTCGTCAGCCATCTTCAGGGTGTAGTGCGCGATGCCGCACTGCTGGGCCACCCGGCGCGCGTCGCCGAGGTCGAGCGCCCCGCAGCAGCGTCCGTGAGTGTTCTCCTGGGAGCGGTCCCAGAGCAGCATCGAGAGGCCGATGACCGAAGGGTCCTCGCGTGACAGGAGCCAGGCGACTACCGACGAGTCGACGCCACCACTCATCGCCACCGCCACGCGGCCGCTCACACGCTCGCCCCCTCGGCACCGAGCTCGCGCAGAGCCGCGACTTCCTCGCGCAACGCAGTGAGCAGCGCCTCGACACCAGCGCCGGTGCTGTCCTTGCCGAAGCTGATCCGCAGTGACGCTACCGCTTCGTTCTCGTCGACTCCCAGAGCCTTCATCGTCTCGCTCATCTCGACGACGCCTGACGAACAGGCGGAACCGGTCGAGACGGCGAAGCCGCGCAGATCGAGGCGAACCATCAGCGCCTCGGCATCGACACCGAGAAAGGCAACGTTGCTGGTGTTGGGGAGTCGCGGCACCGCCGCCGCGTGCACTCGGGTCTCACCGATCGAAGCCAGCCCCGCCTCGAAGCGATCCCGTACCTCCAGCATATGATCCGACCAGGCGGCGAGCTCTTCGTCGACGAGCGCGGCGGCGGCGCCGAAACCGACGATCGCCGGTACGTTGAGCGTGCCGGCGCGCCGATGCCGTTCGTGCGAGCCACCCACCAACAACGGTGAGAACTCTACCCCGCGGCCGATCCACAGGGCCGCGGCACCGAGCGGACCGTAGAACTTGTGGGCACCGATGGTCAGATAGTCGACGCCCAACTCCCCCACCGTGAACGGAATCTTGCCTACCGCCTGGACGGCGTCGCACAGCACTCGAGCCCCCCGGGCTTGGGCCAGCGCCGCCACCTCGGCCACCGGCTGCACCGAGCCGATCTCGTTGTTGGCCAGCATCAGACAGACCAGCCGGGTGTCGCGGCGCAACTGGGCCGCCACCGCCTCGGGCATGACCCGGCCGCTCGGCTCCGGAGCGACTCGACTGACCGCGAAGCCGCGCTCCTCGAGCCGCGCAGCCGCGGCGAGGATCGAGGGATGCTCGAAAGCCGAGATCACGAGATGACCGTCGCTATGGGTGTCAGCCACCGTTTGCACGACGGCGTTGTTGGCCTCGGTACCGGAGGCGGTGAAAACGATCTCCGGCGGCGCGGCGCCGAGCAGAGCTGCCACCTGGTCGCGCGCCGTCTCGACCGCCTCCCGGCCTCGCCGTCCGAGCTCGTGCAGCGACGCGGCATTGCCGGCGCGCTCGAACCACGGCATCATCGCCGCGACGACCCGCGGCTCGACCGGGGTGGTCGCATTGTGGTCCAGGTAGAGACTGCCCATCGCGTCTGCATTCTACGCCGTCGGTCGAGGCGAAATAACCCGTCGCTGTCGCCGGTTGAAAGCTGCGACTGAATAACTCCCAGAGCCGACTTGCTAGGATCCTCCAGATGCCCCGGATACCCCGCTTACTCCTTCTCGCTTCTCTGATCTTCCTGCTGGCGCTTCCGCCTCGCCTCGGTGCAGCCAAGAAGGGCGACACCGACCACCTCTGCGCGGAGCACCAGCGCTGGCTCGATTCGGTCGAGCTCATCATCAGCAAGGAAGAACGCACGGCCTTCCTCGATATCGAGAAGAAGTACCAGCGCGATGCCTTCATCGAGCGCTTCTGGCGCACCCGCGACCCCTACCCGGACACCGCCCGCAACGAGTTCCGCGAGCGCTGGGAGCGCCGGGCCGAGGAGGCGGCGCTGCGTTTCCGCTCCCTCCTCAGCGACCGGAGCCGCATCTTCTTGCTCAACGGCGAGCCCAGCGTCCTGATCCCGATCCGCTGCGGCGACCTCTACCCGGCCGAGGTCTGGTACTACGAGCGGGCCGAGACTCTCGGCTCCAAGATGGCGCTGCTGTTCTACGAGAGGGCCCCGGGGATCTGGCGTCTGTGGCTCGGTGACCGGCTGGGCGATCTGCTCCGTTTCGGCGGCTTCGGTTCGTCCGGCGCCCAGGTCGTGGAAGCGATTCGCAACTCCTGCCGTTTCGACCAGGAGGAGGCGCTCTTTGCCGTCTTGAAGATGGCGCAACGTTCCGGCGGCTTGGGTTACACCATGCTGGTCGCGGAGATGCAAGAGTACCCCGAGAAGCCGAGCGGGGAATGGGTGGCGACCTTTCACGCCTATTCCACCCAGCTCGAGGAGGGCATAGAGCGCTTCCCCGCCACCCTCACGATCGACTTCCCGGGCCGGCGCCAGAGCCGAACAATCATGCAAGCCCTCGTCTCCGTGCCGAAGGCAGAGGTCGGCCGAGCCGAGCTGGCAGGTCACACGTCCTACAACTTGCTGGCCACCGGCGAGATCCTGCTCGGGGACCGCCTGTTCGAGAACTTCCGCTACCGCTTCAACATGAGCGACGAGGAGATCCTCGGCGAACAACTGCCCCTGATGATCGAGCGCACACTCCGGCCCGGCAAGTATCGGCTCATCGTCAAGCTGGAAGACCTCAACAGCGACAAGGTGCAGCGGCTGACGCAGGACATCGAGGTCCCGGACGTGAGCGGTATCCGACCGCGGATCGAGGACGCGGCCACTCGCCTACTCTTCGAGGAGGCCAATCGCGCCATCTCGATCACCGACACCACGCTCGCGCTGGTAGAGCCCTACGGCGATCTGCAGGCGGGCCTGCTGAGAATCGACACCCTGACCACCGGCGACGAGATCGACCACGTAACTTTCCTGATGGAGGGCCAGCCGATCCTCACCAAGCGTCGACCACCATTCACCGTCGAGCTCGACCTCGGGAACATGCCCCGACTGCGTACCCTGACCGCCATCGCCTACGACGCCGAGGACAACGAGCTGGTGCGCGATCAGATGGTCTTGAACGCCAGCTCGCATCGCTTCGACATCAGGCTCGTCGAGCCGCGCCGGGGCCAGAAATACGAGCGCAGCCTGCGCGCCGAGGCTCGGGTGCAGGTGCCCGACGGCAAGGTCGTCGAGCGGGTGGAGTTCTACCTCAACGAGACCGAGATCGCGACGCTCTACCAGCCGCCCTGGGTCCAGACCGTGCTGGTGCCGCCCGGCGGTGAGCTGGCCTACGTGCGGGTAGTCGCCGTTCAACCGGACGGCAACTCGACCGAAGACCTGGTGTTCGTCAATGCCCCGGACTACCTCGAGGAAGTCGACATCCAGTTCGTCGAGCTCTACGTCGCCGTGCTCGACCGCAACCGGCGACCGGTCGACGGGCTGACCGAGACCGACTTCACGGTCCGCGAGGACGGCATCGCCCAGGAGACCACACGCTTCGACAAGGTCAGCAACTTGCCGATTCACGCCGGCATCCTGCTCGACACCTCGGCCTCGATGGAGGGCAGTATCGAGGACGCCAAGCTCGCGGCGCTCTCCTTCTTCGAGCAGATCATCACGCCCAAAGACCGCGCGACCCTCATCACCTTCAGCGACAGCCCCTACCTGGCGGCCAAGTTCACCAACCAGCTCCGCGACATCGGCCGCGGCCTGGCCGGCCTGAAGGCCGAGCGCGGTACGGCGCTCTACGATAGCCTCGTCTTCGCCTTGCAGTACTTCAACGGCATCAAAGGGCAGCGGGCGCTGATCCTGCTCTCCGACGGCCAAGACGAACATAGCCGCTTCCCCTTCGACGACACCCTGGAGTTCGCCCAGCGTGCGGGTGTCGCCATCTACTCGATCGGCCTCAACCTGCCCTCGAAGCTCCGCGCCTCGCGCAAGGAGCTGATCAAGTTCGCCGAAAAGACCGGCGGCCGCGCCTTCTTCGTCGACGACTCGGCCGAGCTACCGGCGATCTACGACATCATCCAGAACGAGCTGCGCTCGCGCTACTACATCGCCTACCAGTCGACCAACACCGCGCCCAGCGAGGAGTTCCGGTCGATCGAGGTCAAGCTCTCGCAGCGCGATCTCGAAGCCAAGACTCTGCTCGGCTACTATCCTTGAGCCCGGGGCGTTGAAACCGGCGCCGCGCCTCGTCCTCGCCTCCGGCTCACCGCGGCGGCGCGAGACGCTCGCGCGCCTCGGCTTCGAGTTCACCGTTCGACCGGTCGACATCGACGAATCCCGCGGCACGAACGAAAACGCCCTCGACTACGTTCGCCGTCTGGCCGAGGAGAAGGCGCGCACCGACGCCCGTCAAGGCGAGATCATCCTCGCCGCCGACACCATCGTCGAGCTCGACGGCGAGCTCCTGGGCAAACCGAAGGGTGCCGAAGCTGCGGCCGCCATGCTGCGCCGCCTATCCGGCCGCGACCACGAAGTCTCCACCGGCGTCGCCGTCTTCGACGTCGATCGCGACCATCTCGAAGTAGCCGTCGAAACCACCGTCGTGCGCTTCGCCCCGCTCGAGCCGACCGAGATCGCCTGGTACGTGGCCAGCGGCGAGCCCATGGACAAGGCCGGAGCCTACGCCATCCAAGGCCTGGCGAGCCTCTTCGTCGAGTCGATCGAGGGCAACTACGCGAACGTCGTCGGGTTGCCGGTTCCGACCGTGTATCGGATGCTACTCAAGCAAGGAATACCGCCTCCGGAGAAGCCGACCTGAGATCGACCTCTCCCGACGTCGCGCGCGGGGATCAACGTTCATCGTCAGGCCCTCCTCGACCGACTCCGAGCTTGCCGAGTGGCGGTATGCTGTCAAGGATGGACGAAGTCGGGAGACCCGGACGATGACCGCCGTCGCCAGCCGTCGTCGCGGGCGGCCCGCCGTCGTTCTCGTGGGCACGCAGGAGGAGGGCAACATCGGCGCCGCGGCGCGCGCCATGGCCAACATGGGGCTCGACGAGCTGATCCTGGTGGCGCCACGGCAGGGCATCGGCAAGCAGGCGCGCGCCTTCGCTGTCAGCGCCGGGCACATCCTCGACCGCGCCGTCACCCAGCCTGATCTGACCAGCGCCCTGGCGCCCTTCGCGCGGGTGGTCGGCACGACCTCGAGGCGCGGCCGGAGTCTGGAGACGGTGCCGGTCGCGGCACGTGAGCTACCCGCGATCCTGGCCCTCGATCCGCCAGGCACCAGGACCGCGCTGCTGTTCGGCCCCGAAGCCTCGGGTTTGAACGCCGACCAGCTGGCACTGTGCGCTCCGTGGGTCTACGTGCCGTGCGCGCTAGCGATGCCGACCCTCAATCTGGCCCAGGCGGTCCTCGTGGTGGCCTACGAGCTCTTCGTCTCGCGGACCGAGACCGACACCGACGTCGCCGCCGATCCTCTCGCCACACGGGACTCGCTCGACGGGCTGCTCGATCAGTTGCCACCGATCCTCAAGGAGGTCGGATTCGACCGCGACGGTTCGTTCAGAACCGTCATGCGGGACCTCCGTCGACTGTCCTCGCGGGCCATGCTGACCGAGCGCGAGGTGGCCATCTTCAGAGGTATCTGCCGCCGCTCGCAAGGGCTCTTGGACCGCTTGCGAAACCAGGAGAGCACAGGCGAACCGTCGTAGTTGGTGCGCTGCGCGCTTGATAAGCTCCGCCCTCATGATTGCCGAAGAAGCAGCCCAATCCGTCGCCGACAGCCTCGGGCGCTCACCTCTCATCGCAGTGGTGCGCACCGACTCACTCGAGGTGGCGCGCCAGCAGGCCGAAGAGCTGATCGCTGGCGGCGTCGCGCTCGTCGAGATCACATTCACCGTACCCGGGGCCAGCTCGCTGGTCCGTGAGCTCCTCGCCGGCCGCGGCTCCGCGGCACCGCCATGGATCGGAATGGGCAGCGTCACCACCCGTGCGCGGGCCGAGGAGGCAGTGGCGGCCGAGAGCGAGTTCATCGTCTCGCCCAACGCCGCGGCGGCGGTGGCCGAGGTCGCCCGCGCCGCCGGCAGGTTTCTGATCCTCGGCGCCTTGACGCCGACCGAGATCGTCGCGGCCACCGAGCTCGGAGCTAACCTGGTCAAGGTCTACCCGCTGCCGGCGGTGGGAGGCCCGTCCTACCTCCGGACGGTGCGCGGCCCGCTGTGGGAGGTCGACATGCTGGCCGCGGGCGGCTTCGGTGTCGACGAGATTCCGGCCTACCGGGCCGCTGGCGCCAGCGCTTTCGGCCTGGCGGCGCCGCTTCTGTTTGGCACCGAAGGCTCGCCCGGGAAGAACATCGCCCACGCCCTGACGCTGGCCCGAGGTGACCGATGACCCCCAGCAGCCCACCACGCCACGTCGTCTTCGACCCGACGCCGGAGATCTTCGCCACCGACGCCAACGGCTCGATCTGGTTGCCGCTCCAGGTCGAGGGGCAATCGGTGCTCGAGACTCACGCCTTCGACGAGGTCAGACTCATGATCTCGCTCTGGTACCCCTCCTCCAAACGCACCATCGACCTCGACCGTGCCTACCTCGAGTTGCGCGGCCTGATCGACCCCAATGACGAGCACTGGTGCAAGCTGGCGGAGATCGAGCCGGTCGTGCCAGCCTACGACGCCGGCAAGTCCTTCGACGGTTGGATGGTGCTGCCGATTTTTTCGACCCGTAGCGCCTTCGGCCTCGCCGGCAGTGGTTTCGAGCCCCGCGCGCGGCTCCAGGCGCGCGTCAGCGCCTACTTCGTCGCCTGATGCAGCACATCGACTTTCTTTCACGCCTGGCCCTTCCGGCCACGAGCAAGATCGTGCTTCTCGTGCTCGACGGCGTGGGCGACCTGCGCACCGCCGCGCAGCCGCAAACCGCCCTCGACCGCGCGTCGACGCCCAACCTCGACGCGCTGGCTCGCGCCGCATCGCTGGGTCGCCTGACCGCCGTGCGGCCAGGGGTCACTCCCGGCTCCGGGCCGGGGCACCTGGGCCTCTTTGGCTACGATCCGGCAAGCCCCGAGGCCGACATCGGGCGTGGCGTGCTCGAGGCGCTCGGCTTGGGCCTTCCGATGGACACCAGCGACCTCGCGGCGCGCGGCAACTTCGCCACTGCCGACGGTGACGGCAACCTCACCGACCGGCGGGCCGGTCGCATCTCGACCGCAGAGTGCGAGCGTCTGTGCGCCAAGCTGCAGGCGGCGGTGGCCGAGGTCGACGGGGTCTCGGTCCAGATCACGGCCGGCGAGAGCCACCGCTTCGTGCTCATCCTCCGCGGCGCCGCCCTGAGCGCCGACGTCGAGGACACCGACCCCCAGCGCCTGGGGGTACCGCCGCGGATGCCACGGGCGGCGAGCGCGGCCGGTGAGCCGAGTGCCCGGCGTATCGCCAAGCTCGTCGAGCGCCTCCACGCCGTTTTGGCAGACGAGCCACAGGCCAACCGGGTTCTGCTGCGCGGATTCTCCAAGCTGCCGGCTCTGCCCCAGCTGGGAGAGGTCTACAAGATGCGCTGCGGCGCCTTTGCCGGCTACCCGCTCTACCGCGGCGTGGCCTCGGCCTGCGGCATGGAGGTGGTTCCCTGCGGTAAGGAATTCAACGAAGTGGTCACCGCCGTCGCCGAGCGCTGGAACGACTTCGATTTCTTCTTCGTCCACATCAAACAAACCGACACCGCCGGCGAAGACGGTGATCTCGCGGCCAAGGCGGCGGTTATCGAGGGCGTCGACGCAGGCCTGCCGGACCTACTGGCGTTGGACCCTGATGTACTCGCTGTCACCGGCGATCACTCGACGCCAGCACCCATGAAGGCGCACTCCTGGCACCCGATCCCGCTGCTCATCCACTCCAAGCTCGCCTTCGTCGACGACACGACGGCATTCAACGAGCAAGAGACCTTGCGCGGCCACCTGGGAGACCTGCGCTCCCGCGAGCTGATGGGCATGCTCCTAGCCCACGCCGGCCGCCTGGCCAAGTTCGGAGCCTGACGGCGCCTTCGGCGCCGGGCGCGCTTCGCGCGCTGGCGCTGTATCCCTGGGGCCGGCTCCGCCGGCCATTGGGCGCGCTGGCGCTGTATCCCCGGGGCCGGCTCCGCCGGGGGCTCTCTACCTGAAACCGCGGCGCAGCTCTTGGCGGAAGGTGGTGAAGGCCTCTTCGCCGTAGAGGCACACGACGACGCGGTCGAGCTTGGTGCCGCCCTGCAGGTAGCGGTGGATTTCGGTCAGGGTGACGCGAGCACAGCGGTCCATCGGGAAACCGAAGTTCCCGGTCGAGATCGCCGGCAAGGCGATCGACCTCAGGCCGTGGCGATCGGCCAAGGCCAGCGAGGCGCGCACCGCCGACGCCAGCTTGCGATCCTCGTCGCCCTCGCCCTTGCGTGGCCCCACCGCGTGAATCACATGCTTGGCGTCTAGCTCGCCGGCGCCGGTGAGCACGGCGGTCCCTACCGGGGTACCGCCGATCCGGTTGCACTCTTTCTGAATCGAAGGGCCGGCCTTCTGCACGATGGCTCCAGCGACGCCCGTCCCCAGCTTCAGATCCGGGTTGGCGGCGTTCACGATGGCATCCACTCTCAGAGCGGTGATGTCTCCCTCGAGGAGCTCGAGCCGAGCGGAATCCATCCGGATCGTAATGTGCTGTCTTTCTTGCGTCTGGGTCATGAAAGCCTACTCCCCCCGCGACTGAGCGGACCACGCCTCTGCGTCCGAAGGTACTCCGGGCAGAAGCTGCTCATTCTATCAAGCGGCGACGTGATCGAAAAACCCAGCAGCCCGGCGGCCAGGAAGACACCCGGAGACGAACCGGCGCCGGAGGACCAGGGGCGCCCGGGCGCTACCTCCTGCCACGTACAACTCGGGAGTCGAGCCTCATCGGGTGCTTCACCAACGTGGCGGGCGCAGATAGACTCCGCTGACCGTGTTGGAAGCAATCAAGCAACAGCTACGTCTGGCCGTCGCGCGCGGCATCCAGAAGCGCTTCGGAGTCGACCACGTGCCGGTGGTCGAGATCCCGCCACGACGCGACCTCGGCGACTTGGCCTTCCCCGCCGGGCTGCACCTCGCACGAGTGCTCAAACGCAACCCCAGGGTCATCGCCGAAGAGCTGGTGGATGGACTCGAGATGCCGGAGGCGGTTCGCGAGGTACGGGTCGAAGGCGCCGGCTACCTCAACGTCTTCCTCGATCGCGGCAGGGCAGTCGCGCGCCTGCTCAGTGACCCGCTAACAACGCCGGCCCCCGATCTCCCCAAGGTCGTGCTCGAACACACCAACATCAATCCCAACAAGGCGGCGCACGTCGGCCACCTGCGTAACTCGGTGCTGGGCGATATCCTGGCACGGGTGCTCAGGAGCCTGGGCCATCCGGTCGAGGTCCAGAACTACATCGACGACACCGGCGTCCAGGTAGCCGACATCGTCATCGGCTTCACCGACTTGCGAGGATCGACCGCCGAAGAGGTCGCGGCCCTGCCCGAGCCGTTCGACTTCACCTGCTGGGACCTCTATGCCGAGGTCGGACGCTGGTACGAGGGACACACAGACGCGAAAGACCTCCGGCGTCGAACGCTGCACGAGCTCGAGTCCGGCTCCGGCGAACGGGCGCAGATGGCGCGTCTCGTGGCGGCCCGGATCATCCAACGCCATCTGCGGACCATGACGCGCCTGGGCATCGGCTACGACCTGCTGACCCACGAGAGCGCCATCCTCGGACGGCACTTCTTCGACGGGGCTTTCGAGCGCCTGAAAGAGAGCGGCGCAATCCAGCTCGAGAGGGACGGCAAGAACGCCGGCTGCTGGATCATGCCCCTGTCGGAGAGCGAGGAGTTCAAGGGGCTAGAGGACCCGGACAAGGTGATCGTTCGCTCAGACGGCACGGTGACCTACGTCGGCAAGGATATCGCCTACCAGATGTGGAAGTTCGGCTTGCTCCAAATCGACTTCGCCTACCGCTACTGGAACGAGGCCGAAATCTGGCAGACGGTGGTCGAAGGCGTCGACGAGCACCCGAGCTTCGGCGGCGGACACACGGTCATCAACGTCATCGACTCACGCCAGAGCTACTTGCAAAAAATCGTTCGCGCCGGGCTCGAGGCGATGGGCCATCACGAGCAGGCGGAGCGCTCGATCCACTTCGCGTACGAGTTCGTGTCGCTGTCGAACGCCACGGCCCGGCAGCTCGGATTCCTCGATGACGAGGACACCTCAGGCGTGCTCGAGATCTCCGGCCGCAAGGGGATCGGCGTCAAGGCCGACGACCTGATCGACCAGCTGGAGGCCCGTAGCCGAGAGGAGATCTCGTCGCGCAATCGCGATCTGGTAGGCACCGAGCTCGACGAGCTGGCGCGAACCATCGCCACCGCCGCCATCCGCTTCTTCATGGCCAAGGCCACCACGACCCGGGTGATCGCCTTCGACCTGGACGAAGCGCTCTCGTTCGAGGGCGAAACCGGGCCCTACCTGCAGTACTCGATGGTGCGTGCGCGCAACATCTGGCGCAAGCTCGATGCCGCCGGGTTGGCCACCTCGGTCAGCGCCGAGCGCGCCGCAAGCCTACCGGCCGAGGTCTGGGCCGACGATCTCTGGGACCTCGTTCTCGCAGTCGCCCAGACGCCGGAACGCATTGCCACCGCCGGAAGCACGCTGGAGATCTCCCTCGTCGCCCGCCACGCCCTCGACTTGGCGCAGAAATTCAACGCCGTCTACCACAAGCACCCGATCCTGCAGGAGAAAGATGCCGATCTCCGGGATGCCCGCCTTGCTGCCACCCGGGTGTTCGCTCGCGGTCTCGAGACCCTGGCCGACCTGCTAGGAATCCCGCTCCCCGAGCGAATGTAGCCAGCCCGCTAGCTAGTCAGTACTCCAAACTCTCTCGCACGGCCGCCACCACATCCGCCGACGTGGCCAGGAGCTCGGTCTCGAGAGGCCGAGCGTAGGGCACGGGCCGGTCCGGATAGCCGACGCGCCGGAGAGGTGCATCGAGCCAGGCGAAGGCCCGCTCGGCGACCTGAGCCGCGACTTCAGCGCCAAATCCCGCCGTCAGCTGCGCTTCGTGCACGACCACCGCGCGACCGGTCCGCCGCACGGAGGCGAGCACCGTGTCGGCGTCGAATGGGACCAGCGTCCGCAGGTCGACGACCTCGGCCGAAACGCCCTCGGACTCCAGGACCTCAGCGGCCTCGAGGCAGGTCCAGGTCGTGGCGCCGTACCCGATCAAGGTAACGTCGGTGCCGCCGCGCAGAACCCGGGCGACGCCGAGGTCTTCCGGGGCGATGTCGCCGGGCAGCTCCTCCTTGATGCGCCGGTAGAGGTACTTGTGCTCGCAGAAGATCACCGGGTTGGGATCGCGAATCGCCGCCTTGAGCAGCGCCGCGGCGTCGCGGGCCGTGGCTGGACAGACGACCTTGAGACCGGCGACGTGGGCAAACCAGGCCTCCGGGTTCTGCGAGTGGAACGGCCCGGCGGTGACCCCGCCGCCGGTCGGTAGGCGCACGACGATCGGGCACGGCACTTGCCAGCGGTAATAGAGCTTGGCGGCAACGTTGACGATCTGGTTGAAGCCGCAGGTGACGAAGTCGCCGAACTGCATCTCGACAACCGACGGCCAGCCGCCGAGAGCGGCGCCGATGGCGATGCCAACAGTTCCGCTCTCGGCGATCGGGGTGTCGAGGACCCGCTCGGGCCAGCGCGTGTGCATGCCGCGAGTGACCCTGAAGGCGCCTTCGAAGACGCCGATGTCCTGCCCCATGAGGAGCAGGCTCTCGTCGCGCTCCATCTCCTGCATGAGGGCGCGGTGGATCGCCTCGACATAGGTGATTTTCTCCTCCTCGCCGACCGCGCCAGCCGACGCCTCGAAGGCCTTCACCGGCGCCAGAGCCGGCCGGCGCGCGATGGCCGGCGCCGGGGGTTCGGCCTCGAGCGCGGCGTTGATCGACTCTTCTACCAACACGCCGATCTGCGCCTCCAGGCGCTGGCGCGTCTTGGCGTCGAGCACGCCCTCGGCCTCTAGCCGCTCGGCGTAGGCCGGCACCGGGTCGGCCGCCAGGTACGCCTCGAGCTCGTCGGGCGGCACCACCTTGAGTGAGTCGTCGGCCTCGCTGTGACCGCGCATGCGGCCGAGCATGGCCTCGATCAGGGTCGGTCCATCCCCCGAGCGCGCGCGCGCCACGGCTCTCGCGAGGGCCTCGGCCATCGCGTCGGGATCGTTGCCGTCTACCGTCTGCGCCACAATGCCATAGCCCGGGCCCCGATCCGACAGTTTTGCGGCCGCGAACTGTGCACTCGCCGGAGTCGAAAAAGCGTAGCGGTTGTTCTCCACCACCAGCACCAGCGGCAGTTTCCACACCGCGGCCATGTTCAGTCCTTCGTGGAAATCGCCGGTCGAGGTGCCGCCCTCGCCGATGAAGTTGATCGCAACCCTGCCGCTGCCGGCCAGGGACTGGGCCAGCGCTGCGCCGGCGGCCACCGGGATCATGGCGCCGAGGTGGCTGATCATGCCGATGTGATGGATGCCCGCGTCGGGGTCGAGGTAGCCGTAGTGGAACGACCTCTCGACGCCCTGGGAAAATCCGTCCTCCCTGCCCAGGAGCTGGCAGGCCAGGGTGTAGAGCAAACCCACCGGCTCCGGCCGGCGACCATCCGATTCACCGAAACCGAAGCCGGCGAAGGCCCGCGCCGGGTCGAGGTAGACCGGCAGGATGGCGCCGAGGTCGCGGTGCAAGGTGCACAGCGCGTCGCCCGGCTCGAGGACCAGGCCGGCGGGCACGGTCGTACCCTCGTTGCCGATCTCGCTGTACCACTTGGCGACCCGGCCGGTCTTGAGCAGGAAAGCGAAGCGCGCGTCGAAGTCCCGCGTCAGCTTCATGAAGGCGTAGCGCAATAAGCGATCGCGGGCGGTCGTCATGAGGCGGCTTCCCTCCGCTGGGCCCAGTCGAGCAGTACCAGGGTCACGATCGCGATGGCACCGGCCACGGTGTTGATGGCGACGTCTTGAAGGTCGTACCAGCGGTTGGGCAACAAGTACTGAATGCCCTCGTCGAGCCAGCCGGCGAGACCGGTGAGAATCACTGCCGGTAGAGCCACCCAACGAGCGCCTCCCGAACGCAGGGCGCTGTAGAAGAGGCCGCCGAGAACGCCGTACTCGACGAAGTGGAGCTTGACCTCAGGCGGGGAAACGCTCGCGACCGCCCACAGGAAGGCCACCGCCCCGAGCGCCAGAACGCCCCAAGCTCGCACTCCGCGCCGCGCTCTCACCGCCCAAAACAGCACTGCGACCCCGAGCAGTGCGATGGTGGTCCAGACGGTGAGCCGCAGCAAGTTATGCGTGCGCAGCAGCTCGGCGACTGTCCGGGCGACGTAGAGCGTCGAGTAGATCGCTCCCAGCCAGGCCAGTGCCAGCAGCCAGATTCCCGTCGCGCGCTTCAAGGCCGATCGCCAGAATGGTCAACTCGTGTTCCGACCGCTTCAGTCCATCTGCTTGCGCAGAACCGTCGGAATGTCGAAGTCGTCGACGTTCGACCAGTTCGGACCGTAGCCCCCTGGATCTTCCGGCCGGCTCTTGGCGATGAACTTGCGGTAGAACGGAATCTGCTCTTGTTCCTCCTCTGGTGTCTGTTTGGCCTCGATGTTGGTGACAGCGTCTTCCTCGATCCGGATGCTACGCCCGACCGGCCGGTCGGGTCGAGCCCGCGCCGCCGCCTGGATCTCTACCCGCCGCTCCCCGAGGCGCGGTACTACTGGCAGGCTTTCGTCGTCGGCGCCGCTGAACCCGGTGGCGATGACTGTGACCTTCATCTCATCCTCGAGTGTTTCGTCCACCACCATTCCCGTGATGATATTGGCCTCTGGGTCTACGGCTTCGGCGATGACTCGGGCGGCCTCGTCGACCTCGTGAAGCGTGAGGTCGCGCCCGCCGGAGATGTTGATCAACACCCCCCGAGCGCCCTGCACCGAGGTCTCCTCCAGGAGAGGCGAGGAGATCGCCCGCTGGGCTGCCTCCAGGGCCCGGTTCTCGCCCTTGGCCATGCCGGTACCCATCAGCGCCATGCCCATGCCCGACATCACCGACTTGACGTCGGCGAAATCGACGTTGACCTCGCCGGGAACGGTGATCAGGTCGCTGATTCCCTGAACCGCCTGCTTAAGGACGTCGTCGGCGATCTGGAAGGCCTCCGACAACGGGGTCCCTCGATCGACGAAGCTGAGCAGACGTTCGTTGGGAATGGTGATCAAGGTATCGACGCTGCCGCGCAACTCTTCGACCCCCCGCTCGGCCAGGGTCCATCGTCTGCGGCCCTCGAAGCCGAACGGCTTGGTCACCACGGCGACGGTCAAAGCCCCGACCTCGGCGGCCAGCGAAGCCACTATGGGCAAGGCTCCCGTTCCGGTGCCGCCGCCCAGGCCTGCGGTCAGGAAGACCATGTCGCTGCCCTCCAGCATCTCGAGGATGCGCTCGGTGTCCTCGAGCGCCGACTTGCGGCCGATATCGGGGTCGCCGCCGGCGCCGAGGCCCCGGGTCAGGGTGGCCCCGAGCTGCAGTTTGTGCGGCGCCCGGCAGTTGCGCAGCGCCTGAAGATCGGTATTGGCGGCGATGAACTCGATCCCGCGCATGCATGAGTCGATCATGCGGTTGACCGCATTGCCGCCCCCTCCACCGACGCCGATCACCTTGATACGAGCTGGGGCCATCTGCTCCTCGAGGGTGATCGGGAGACTGCTTTCCGTTGCTTTCTCGTCAAACAAGATCATTGCCAACCTCCTCTTCGGGGTCGTTTGCAGCTCTTGGTTGCCGTCCCTAGACCAAGTCCGAGAACAGGCTGCGGAGGCTACCTACCATCTGTCGCACGCTGAAGGGAGCGCTCTTTCTGTTGCGCTCGTGATCCTCTTCAGCGGCACGTCCATAGAGCAGCAGTCCAGACGCCGTACACCACGCCGGGCTGCTGATGACATCAACCAACCCGCCCAGTCCTTGCGGCAAGCCGTATCGCACACTGCAGTTGAAAACCTGCTCACCCAACTCCGCCAGACCATCGAGTTTAGCTCCGCCACCCGTCAACACCATCCCCCCGCGCAAACACTCCGCGGCGCCATTGCGGTCGAGATCCTGGCGGACAAGCGAGAACAACTCCTCAGCCCGAGCCTGCATGATCTCACACAGCTCGCGCTTGGGCACGACCCGCACCGGACCGCCGGCGACCGCCGGAACCGAGACGCCTTCATGGGCGTCGAGCAGTCCCTCGAGGCAACAGCCGTGCTCGATCTTGAGGCGCTCGGCCTCGGCAAAGGGCGTCCGCAGAACCATCGCGATGTCGTTGGTGAAATGACTCGATCCGATCGGCAGCACCGCCGAGATCAGAACCTCGCCCTCGATGAAGAGGGCGTATTCGGTCGTGCCGCTGCCGACGTCGATGAGGAGCGCGCCGAGCTCTGTCTCGTCGTGGGTCATCACCGCCTCCGCCGTCGCCAGAGGCTCGAAGACCATCTCCACCACCTAGATGCCGGCGCGGTTGATGCAGGTCAGCAGGGTCTTGGTCCGCGTACGGTTCCCGGTCACAAGATGTACGGCGACCTCGAGCCTGCTACCTTGCATGCCGAGCGGTTCGGCAATGCCCTCCTGCTCGTCGACGATGAACTCGCGCACGATGGCGTGCAGGATCTCGCGGTCCGAGGGGATGGCCGCGGATTGCGCCGCCTCCAGGACCCGAGCGATGTCCGAGCGGCCGATCTCTCGATCGTTGCGCGCGACCGACACCATGCCCCTCGAGTTCACACTGCGGATATCCGATCCGGCGACGCCGACGTAGGCCCGCGAAATCTCGACCCCCGCCATGACCTCGGCTTGGTCGACAGCTTGCTTGAGCGCCTCGACCGTGGACTCGACGTTGACCACGTTGCCTTTCCGGCTTCCGCGGTTGGCCGCGGACCCCTTGCCGACGACTTCGAGGCTACCCTCCTCGGTCCGTTGGCCGATGAGAACTCCAATCTTCGAGGAGCCCACATCAACGGCTGCGATGTATGGATCGGGTTTCGGCATGGCTCAAGCCTCCGGGAATTTCATGATGATCTGTCGTGAGAAGCGAAGATCCACCGCCTCGATGCCTCCGTAGCGGTCCAGTATCTTCGGCAGGAGTCGTTCGAATTGAGCGACCGCCGGCTGCAAGCGGTCGGAGCGGACGAGGACCGCGAAGGGAAGCGCAGCCACGTCCAGCTCGAGATCGAGGCCGGTCAGAATCTCGACCCCGAGAATGACCTGAAAGAGCGGCGAGCCACCGGCTGCCAATTCCTCGACAGCCGCCACCGCAGCAGCAACGGCCGCGCTCTCCTCGGCCCGACCCTCGATCAGGAGAAGCGCGGCGGGCACGTCGGTCTCTTCGAGGCGGTCGATCAACCGGCCCTGGCGGTCGACGTAGGACAAACCCTTCTCGTGGCGCATGACAGCCACCGGGATCCTCTCGAGGACCTGCACGTGCAGGGCGTTGGGCAGTATCTTGTGCACCTGAACGCCCTCGACCCACCTGTGGCCGGCCAGCAAACGTTCCACCTCTTCCAACGACAGGAGCAGGACATGGCGCCCACGCAGTGGCTCGAGACTCTGCGCGACCCACTCGCTTGCCACCCGCTCGCCGCTCTCGATTCCTATGTCGCGCAGGGCGAAGCACGGCGAAGTGAGAGTCCAAACGGCGATCGCGGCCGGCGTGCCAACGAGCAGCAGCGCCAAGCCGATGGGCCGCACGAAGGTCCAGAGCAGGCTCGGCCGCTGACGCGGTGCCTGGAAGCGCCGGCGGCGAAACATTGACCGCCGCTCGACAACGCTGGCAGCCGGCGTCATGGCGCCTCCTGCGCTGTCAAGCGCTGCGCCAGACGATAGACATCTCCAGCACCCAGGGTGAGGATCAGGTCGCCGGCCTGGACCGTCTGCTCGAGCAAAGACGGCATGTCACACCAGTCGCGGCACAGATCGCAGTGCCGGTGACCGCTGCGTCGCGCGGCATCGACCACCAAGTCAGCCGTCACGCCCTCTATCGGCTGCTCGCGCGACGCATAGATCTCCGTCACCCAGGCCCGGTCGGCGGCCAGCAGGGACCGCCCGAACTCGTTGTAGAGATCCCGCGTGCGGGAATACAGATGAGGTTGAAAGACCGCGTGGATGACAGCCTTGGGGTAGGCCTCCCGCGCTGCCTCCAGGGTCGCCGCCACCTCGGTCGGGTGATGAGCATAGTCGTCGACCACGTGGGCACCGTTCCAGGTACCGAGGCGCTCGAAGCGCCGGTGAACGCCAGCGAAACCGCTCAGGACCGCGCCGACGGCCTCGAAGTCGAGCCCCAGAGCAAGCCCAACGGCGACCGCAGCCAGGGCGTTGTGCACATTGTGGCGCCCCGGCATCGGCACCTCGAGCCATCCGAGATCGCCCTTCTGTGCATGCACGACGCGAAAGCGAGAGCCGCGCTCGGTCGGTTCGACGTCGGCCGCTCGCAGCTGGGCCTGGGGCGAGCTGCCGTAGGTCACCACCCGATGGTCGGCCAGTCTGGGCAGGATCCGTTGAATATTCTCGTCATCCAGACAGAGGATCAATTGGCCGAAGAACGGCACCTTCTCGGCAAAGGTGAGGAAGGCTTGCTCGATCTCTTCCAGATCGGCGTAGGTGTCGAGATGGTCGCGATCGATCGATGTGATGACGGCGATGATCGGCTGCAACCGCAGAAAGCTGCGGTCGTACTCGTCGGCTTCCGCCACCAGGAACTCGCTCCGCCCGAGCCGGGCTCCAGTACCCGAGACTCGCAGGCGACCGCCGACGATGACCGTGGGATCGAAGCCGGTCTCGGTCAGCAGTGCCCCGACCATCGAGGTCGTCGTCGTCTTGCCATGCGTTCCGGCGATGGCGATGCCGTACTTCATCCGCATCAGTTCGCCCAGCATCTCAGCGCGGCGAACCAGCGGAATCCCCAGTCTCGACGCCGCCAGCCGTTCGACATTGTCGGCGGGAACCGCCGACGAGAGCACCACCAGATCGGCACTTTCGACCTGGGCCGCGTCGTGACCCTCGAAGACCTCGACTCCTGCCTTCTCGAGCCGTGCGGTCGTCTCGCTCAGCACCAGGTCGGAGCCAGTGACCTCGAGGTCGTAGCCAGCCAGAACTTCAGCGATGCCGCTCATGCCGGCACCGCCGATGCCGACGAAGTGCACCCGTTTCAAGCCGGCAAAGCGCAGGAACATCATGCCGCCTCCGCCAGCTCGTGAATCAGATCGGCGATCCGCTCGGCCGCATCGTCGACCGCGAGCGCGCTCGCAGCGTCGCTCATCGCTGTCAGACGCTCACGGTCGCCCAACAAGCCGGCCAAGGCCTCGAAGATTCCGTCCACGGAGGCGTCGCCATCCTCCAGGACGATGGCTGCACCTGCCACCGCGAGGCGGCGCGCGTTGTCGAGCTGGTGGTCGCCGGCCTGGCGCAACGGCATGAGGACCGATGGGCGGCCGGCGGCGCAGATCTCGGCCAGAGTGACGGCGCCAGCTCGCGAGACGACGAGATCCGCTGCCCCGAGGACCGCAGGCATGTCTTCGAGGAAAGCGACGACCTCGAGCTCGACGTCGTCGAGCTTGCGTTGGGTGTAGTCCACGCGCACGCTGTCGACGTTGCCGGCACCGGTCTGGTGCCGAACCCGTAGCCGTGGCAGGCGCGCTCCCAGACGCTCGATGGCTGGAGGCAGGAGCTCGTTGATCTGGCGGGCGCCCTGGCTCCCGCCGACGATCAGCACCGTCGGCGCCGCCTCGAGCCGACCTTCCGAGCGGTCGAAGAAACCGGCACGAACAGGCGTGCCTGTCGTCTCGACCCGGCAAGCGAAGTCCTCCTCGGCCTCGACAAAGGCCACGGCCGCGGCCGAGGCCCACCGCGAAAGAAGACGGTTGGCCGCACCGGCCCGTGCATTGGGCTCGAGCAACAGGCTGGGACGGCCACCCAACTTCGCCCCCAGCACGGCCGGCGCCGACACGTAGCCGCCAGTACCGACGACGACGTCGGCCCCCAGTTGGCGGATCAGGCGACGGCCCCGCCAAGCCGCGAGAACCAGGGTCAGCAGGCTCCCGAGCTTGCCCCGCACTCCCTGACCCACCAGCGGTGCCGCGGGCAGCGCGGCGTAGTGCAGGCCAACGCCTTCGACCAGCTCGCGCTCCATGCCCGCGGGACGCCCGGCCCAGCTCACGACCCACCCCCGTGCAGCGAGCACTTCCGCCACCGCCAGTCCGGGAAACACGTGACCGGCGCTGCCGCCACCGGCAAAGAGTACGTGTCGGTGTCGATCCGAGGAGGCGCCGTTCGAATACGGTTCATCGTTCATCCGCTTCATGCGTGCTGAGAGACGTTGAGCAGGATTCCGCACGCCAGCAGCGAGGCGATCAACGATGAGCCGCCGGCCGAGAGAAACGGCAGTGGCACACCGGTGGTCGGGAGGAGCGATAGCCCGACGCTCACGTGCACGAGGGCCTGGAGGACGAGCACCGCGGTCAGACCCCAGGCCAGGTGGCGGCCGAAGACGTCGGGCGCTCGCCAGCCCGCCCGCACGCCGCGCCAAAGCAACAGAGCGAAGAGAACCAGCAGTGCGGCGGCGCCGAGGAGGCCGAGCTCTTCGGCCACGATCGAGAAGATGAAGTCCGAATGTGGGTAGGGGAGGTAATGGAGCTTCTGAATGCTCCCGCCCAGACCGAGGCCGAAGAGACCGCCGGAGCCCACGGCGACCAGCGACTGATCGGCCTGGAAGCCGGCTCCGAGCTGGTACTTCTCGGGATCGAGGAAGGCCATCACCCGTTGCCAGCGATAGGGCTCCAGGCGCACCGCCAGGAAGGCCAACGGCACCAGTGCGGTGGCGCCGCCCAGGAAGAAGCGCCAGGGCACCCCCGCCACGAACAACATGATCGCGCCGACAATTGCCAACAGACCCGCTGTCCCCATGTCCGGCTGCAGCATGATGAACCCGGCGAAGACAGCTATCGCCATGGCACACGGCACGATCAGCTCGTAGATGTGCTCGCGCTCCTCTTGGCGAGCCACCTGGTAGGCGATGTAGGCCACGACCACCAGCTTGGCCAGCTCGGAGGGCTGGAAGGAGATCCCGCCAAAGAGGATCCAGCGATTGGTGCCGTTGAGGGCCGGCTGTAGCAGCGCCGCTACGAGAAGCCCGAGAACCACCGCCAGGCCGAGGTAGACGGCCGGCCGTTTCCCCAGCACGCGGTAGTCCAAGTGCATCGCCAGCCACATGCCCACCAGGCCGATGACGGCGGCTAGCATCTGCTTGACCAGGAACGGATTGCGACCCCCGGGCGCTTCGCGGGCCAGGGCCGAGCTCGCCGAGTAGACCATCGTCAAGCCCACCGCCAACAACACGACGACGGCCGTGAAGAGGAGCTTGTCGAAGGCCAACTTCTTAGCCATTGGCCACCTCTGCCAGGGCGCGCACCAGTCGCTGGAAGTGCTCGCCTCGGCGCATGAAGTTGTCGTACTGGTCGAAGCTCGAGCAGGCCGGCGACAGTAAGACCACTTCCCCCGCCCGCGCCTGGCGCGAGGCCGCGACAACCGCCCGATCGAGCGCCCCGAAGCGCTCGACCGGGGCCATATCGGCGAGAATACGATCGAACTCTCCCGCTGCCTCGCCAATGAGGTAGAGCCGCCGCACCTTGCGCCCGACGATGTCCCTGAGCACTCCCGCGTCGCCACCCTTGCTGCGACCCCCGAGGATCAAGTGCACGGTGCCGTCGACGAAGCCCTCCAGCGACTTGCTGGTGGCGCCGAAGTTGGTGCCCTTGGAGTCGTCGTACCAGACGACACCGTCCTGCTCGAGGACCCGCTCGACGCGGTGCGGCAGGCCCTTGAACGCGGCCAGACCGCTGGCCAGCTGCTCTGCCTCGACGCCCACGGCGCGGGCCAGCAGCGCACCGGCCATGGCATTCTCGAGGTTGTGAGTCCCCGGCACTGGAACGTCGCGGGCAGCAAAGAGTGGTTGCCTGCTGGCTCCCGGCGCCACCTCGAACACGACTCCGTCCTCCAGGTAGCAACCGTCCTCGACGATCGAGCGGTGCGAGAAGAACCGCCGGCGTGGGCTCTGGATGCGCTGGGCGATCTCGACCACTATCGGGTCGTCGGCGTTGAAGACGGCGATATCATCGTCTTGCTGGTTGTCGAAGATCGCGGCCTTGGCAGCCGTGTAGCTCGCCAGATCGCCATGCCGATCGAGATGATCCGGTGACAGGTTCAAGAGCACAGCTGCGCATGGTCGGAAGGTGTCGGTGCTCTCGAGCTGGAAGCTCGACAGCTCGGTGACGTAGATGTCGGCCTCAGCGCCGACGCAGTCGACCAGCGGACGGCCGAAGTTGCCGCAGACGACCGCCGCGCGGCCCGCGGCCTCCAGCATGCTGCCGGTGAGAGCGGTGGTAGTGCTCTTTCCGTTGCTGCCGGTGATGGCGACGACCTTCCCCTCGATAAAAGGGAAGGCGAGCTCGATCTCTCCGATCACCGGCAGGCCGCGCTCACGCGCGAGCGTCACCAGCGGACGATCCGGTGGAACTCCGGGGCTCAGCACAACCCCGTCGATGTCGTCCGGCAGGCTGTTCACGGCGGAGGCAGCCGCGACTTCGACCCCATCATCCGCCGACCATTCGGCGAGGCCCAATCGCTCAGGTTCTCGATCATTGATCGCCAGCACCGCAACACCTTGATGACGCAGAAAGCGGACCGCGGCACGACCCGAGATGCCCAGGCCGTAGACCAGGACTCTGCGCCAGGGGCTCGCTGACCAGGGGACTCTCATCGCAGCTTCAGCGTCGACAAGCTGACGAGCGCGAAGACGATCGCCAGAATCCAGAAACGCACGATGATCTTGGGCTCGGACCACCCGGCGAGCTCGAAATGATGGTGCAGCGGCGCCATGCGCAGCACACGCTTGCCCCGCAGTTTGAAGGAGGCGACCTGCACGATGACGGACAAGGCCTCGAGCACGAAGAGGCCGCCGACGAGCACGAGCAGGATCTCCTGCTTGGCCAGCACCGCCACCATGCCGATGGCACCACCGAGGGCGAGCGATCCGACGTCACCCATGATCATCTCGGCCGGGTGTGAATTGAACCAGAGAAAGCCCATGCTGGCACCGACCAGGGCGCCACAGAAGATCGTGACTTCGCCGACGCCCCGTATGTACGGCACCTGCAGATAGGCGGCGACCACCGAGTTGCCGGCGATATAGGTGAAGATAGCGTAGGTCGCCGCCGCGATCAGGGTCGCACCGATCGCCAATCCGTCGAGGCCATCGGTCAGGTTGACGGCGCTCGATGAACCGAAGAGGACCACGACCAGGAACGGGATGTAGAGCAGGCCGAGGTTGAAGATGGCTCGCTTGAAGAACGGCAGCGCAACCGAGGCCTCGAAGGCGAACTCCTCGGGTAAACCCAGGAGCACCATGCCGGCGCCGATCGCCACCAGGGCCGAAAAAAAGAACTTGGCACGCGCGCTCAGGCCACGATTGTGACTGCGCCGCACCTTGAGGTAGTCATCGGCCAAGCCGATCGCCCCGAAGGCCAGGGTAACTCCCAGTACGAGCCACACGTAGGGGTTGTCGAGCCGCGCCCAGAGCAGGGTGGCGACGGTGACGGCAAAGAGGATCAGCAGCCCGCCCATGGTTGGAGTTCCAGCCTTCTGCCGGTGGGTCTCAGGCGCCACGTCGAGGATGCTCTGTCCAACCGACAGGCGCCTCAACATCCGAATGAACCGCGGTCCTAGAAGTAGGCTCAGCAGGAGCGCAGTCAGAATCGCTCCCGCCGCCCGAAACGTGATGTAGCGGAAAACGTTCAAGAGAGCCAAGCGGTCAGCGAGCGGAAAGAGGAGGTGATAGAGCATCTAGGCACCCCCTCCGGTGTCTTCGAGAGCGGCCGCCACGACGCGTTCGAGGCCTATTGCGCGGGATCCCTTGACTAGCACCACGTCGCCGGAGCGCGCCGGCTCGAGCTCGGCGGCCGCTTCGTCGGCCGTCGCCCACCAGCCGGTAGTCGCCCCGCCCGCTGCCGCTCCGGCGACCAGCTCGCGACTGAGCTCGCCGACTCCGTAGATCGGATCGTAGCCCGCAGCGGCGGCCACCGCGCCGGCTTCCTGGTGATAGCGCGGCCCGCTATCCCCGAGCTCTAGCATGTCGCCCAGCACGGCCCAGTGGCGTTGCCCGGGCAGCGCCGCAGCCGCCTCGAGAGCCTGCGCCAGGGCCGAGGGATTGGAGTTGTAGCTGTCATCGATCAAGACGGCGCCGCCGGCGAGGGCATGGACCACTCCACGGCCGGGCCCCGGCTCCAATCCCAAGATCGCCTCGGCGATGGCCTCGACACTGACGCTCAGCGCCAGGGCCGTAGCCGCCGCAGCCAGGCAGTTCTCCACGTTGTAACGCCCGTGGAGGGGGAGCTCGAGCCACTGCTCGACCGGCGACTCGACACCTTCTGCGAGCAGACGAAAGCGCGTCCCCACCGGATGGCGCGGCTCGAGGTCGACGGCCCGGACATCGGCCGTCGTCGACTCGACGCCGTAGGTCACCGTCCGCCCCGCGTGACGAGCTGCGATCCACATCACCTCCGGGTCGTCCGCGTTGGCTATCACCAGACCGTCGGGAGCAAGACCCTCGAGCAGCTCGGCTTTGGCGCGCGCAATCGAGCGCAGCGACCCGAACGACTCGAGATGCGCGGCCCGGACGTTGGTGAAGACCGCCACCTCCGGTTGGCCCAAGCGACTGATCTGGCCGAGCTCACCCGGTACCGACATGCCCATCTCCGCCACCATCCACTCGGTGTCGTCGTCGATGCCCAGGAGCGCCAGGGGAAAGCCGTAGAGGTTGTTCAGGTTTCCCGGCGTGTACCCCACCCGGTAGCGCTCGGCGAGCATCGCCGCCAGCAGCTCCTTGGTGGTCGTCTTGCCGACCGAGCCGGTGACCGCGACGAGGTGCTCGGGCGCGCGCCGGCGAACGGCCCGCGTCAAGGCATGAAGCGCTCGATAGCCGTCAGCCACTCGAATGAGTGCACCCGCGGCATCGACACCACGCGCGACCACCGCCGCCGCGGCACCGCGCGCCAGAGCGTCGGCGACGAACCGGTGCCCATCGGTCTGCTCGCCCGGCAGGGCGAAGAACAGCTCGGCGCCCCCGACCTGCCGCGAGTCGAGCACGGCTCCGCGCCAGCGCGTGTCGGCCGGTGCGCCGATCACCTCGCCCCCCATGGCGGCCGCAGCGTCATCCAGCCGTCCCTGCACCGAAGCGCTCCTCCAGGGCTTGGGTCAGTTCCACACGGTCGGAGAACGGCACCTGCCGATCACCGATGATCTGAACCTCTTCGTGCCCCTTGCCCGCGACCAGCACAACCCACGCCTCGTCGGCTCGCGCCACGGCGCGGCGTAGCGCCTCGCGCCGGTCGACGACGACCTCGAAGTCTTCGGCACCACTCTGGCGCAGACCCTCGGCGACGCTGACGAGAATCTGCTGCGGGTCCTCCGAGCGGGGGTTGTCGGAAGTGGCGATCGCGGCGTCGGCCAACCGGCCCGCCGCCCGCCCCATCAGAACCCGCTTGCCGGGATCGCGATCACCGCCACACCCGAAGACGACCAGAACTCGGCGGCGGGTGAATTCGCGGACCGAGCGCAAGGCCGCGGCGAGGGCGGCATCGGTGTGCGCATAGTCGATGAGCACCGGGAACGGCTGTCCTGCTTCGACCGGCTCGAGCCGGCCGGGCAGCGGCTGGGCGGCCGCCAGGGCACGCCGCATAGCCGAGCGCTGGACGCCGAGGGCCTCGGCTCCGGCGACCGCGGCCAGGATGTTCTCGAGGTTGAATCTCCCGAGCAGAGAGGTCTGGAACTCGAGGATTCCGCTCGGCAGGCTCAGCGCCCCCCGCAACCCCGCCTCGTCCAACTCGACTTCGAGGGGCGCCACGTCCCCGTCGCTGCCAAAGGTGAGCACGCCGGGGAGCTCATCGACCAGCCGGCGGCCGTAGGCGTCGTCGATGTTGACTACCGTCTTGGCGCCGGTCTTGAGTTGACCAAAGAGACTACGCTTGGCTCGGAAGTAGTCCTCGAAGTCGGTGTGGAAATCGAAGTGGTCGCGGCTCAGGTTGGTGAAGATCGCGAGATCGAAAGTCACACCCGCGACGCGTGCCAGGGCGAGCGCGTGCGACGACACCTCCATCGCCGCGGCCTCGGCGCCCGCGTCGCGCATCGCGCGCAACATGCGAAAGAGGTCCGAGGCCTCGGGCGTCGTTCGCTCGGCGGAGAAGATCAACTCGCCGAAGCGATAGCCCAGAGTACCGATCGACGCGCTCGGCCGGCCGGCGGTCTCGAGTATCGAGCGCAGCAACTCCACCACGGTCGACTTGCCGTTGGTACCGGTCACGCCGAGCATCGCCATCTCTTGATCCGGATGGCCATAGAGGCGTGCCGCGAGAAGACCGAGCAACGCCCGCGGATTCTCGGCCTGCAGCCAGGGAGCCCCCAGACCGGAAGGCGGACCGCCTTGACCGAGCACGGCGACGGCCCCGCACGCCACGGCTTGAGGCGCGAAGGCGCGGCCGTCACAACGCTCGCCCACTAGGGCCACGAACAGGTCGCCCGCCTCGACCTGGCGGGAATCGTAGGCGATGCCGCTGACGTCCGGCAGGGGGCCGGCGGTAGTGATGGGCAGCTCTGCGATGAGGTCCATCAGCCGCATCACGAGGCGACACCCGCAGGCGCCCCAGGTTGGGTGGATCCCGCCGCGAGGCGCGATGCACCGGAAGCAGGATCGCCCATCGGCGGCTCGCCGCGTGCGACGCCGAGGCGCAGGAGGGCGTGCCGGACCACCGCCGAGAAGACGGCGGCGGGCGCGTCGCCGCCGTGGTAGCGGGCGCCACTCGGCTCATCGATGATCACCAGACAGACGACCGCGGGGTCACGGGCGGGAGCAAAACCGACGAAACTCGCCACGTACTTGCCCTCGGCGTATCGGCCACCCTCGGGCTTTTCGGCGGTCCCGGTCTTGCCGGCGACGCGGTAGCCCGGGATCGCCGCGTGTTTGCCGGTGCCCCGCTCGGCCTCGACCACCATCTCGAGCATGCGCTCCAGGGTGCGAGCGGTAGTCGCCGAGATCGGCCGGCCGATCTCGCGGGGTCGATCGACCGCCGGCACGATCTCGCCGTCGCGGCCGACCGCGGCTACCACGTAGGGCTGGTAGAGGGTGCCGCCGTTGGCGATCGCCGCGAAAGCGTTGACCAGCTGCAGGGGTGTCACCGAGATCCCCTGGCCGAAGGAGATATAGGCGATCGCCCGCTTGTGCCACATCTCGAGGGGGTGCAGGAGCCCCTTGCCCTCGCCGGAGAGGTCGATCCCGGTCTTGGCGCCGAAACCGAAGGCCCGGATCATGTCGTAGAGACGCTTCTCCCCGACCTGAACGCCGACCTGGATCGCCCCGACGTTGCTCGAGTAGGCGATGATCTCGGAGAATCTCAGCTCGCCGAATCGCGCATGGTCCCGAATGTACCTGCCCCTGAACTCGATGCCGCCATTGCCGCAGTCGAAGCGGTCGAACGGGTCTACGACGCCGGCTTCGAGCGCCGCTGCGGCGGTGATCAGCTTGAAGGTCGAGCCCGGCTCGAAGATGTGCTGCAGCGGGATGTTGCTGCGATGCTCCACTCGCGAGCGCCCGTACTCGTTGGGGTCGAACCCGGGGTAGGACACCATCGCCAGCACCGCTCCCGACGACGGATCGAGCATCACCAACGAACCGCCCTTGGCGCCGTGCCGCTCGACCGCCGCGGCTAGCTCGCGCTGAGCCACGTGTTGCATCGAGCTGTCGATCGTCAGGTAGATGTCAGCACCAGGCTCCGCCTCGGGCCGAGCGAAGTCGTCATAGAGAGAGCGACCGGGGCGGGCGTCGCGCAGAATCGGGCGGTGCACCTCAGCCCCAGCCACCACCGCGTCGTAGGACAGCTCGACGCCGGCGAGCCCTTTCGGATCGATGCCGACGAAACCGACCACCGAGGCGGCCAGCCGGCCCTGCGGATAGGCGCGCTTGCTCTCTGAGGTGAACTGGAGCCAGTCGAAGCCCAGCGCGCGCAGGCGAGCCGCCCTCTCCGGGCCGAGCTGCCTCCCGACCCACACGAAGCGGGTGTCTTCACGCGAGAGCCTCTCGGCCAGCTTCTCGCGATCACATCCCAGTACCTCGGCGATGGAGCGAGCCGCCGCGACCGCGTCGGCGATCTCGCGGGGATTGGCGAACGCCGACGCGGCCTCGACCGAGATCGCCAGTTCACGCCCTCGAGAGTCGAAGATCGTGCCCCGTGGCGGCGTCGAGACGAGCACGTAGCGCTGCTGCCCATGCGCCCGCTCGACGTAGTGGTCGTGCTTTACGACCTGCAAGAGGTAGAGCCGCGCACCCAACGCTGCGAACCAGAGCACGGCGAGCGCCAGTACGACGTAGAGTCGGCTCCTCACTCCAGCTCCTCGGCGAAGACGACCTGGCTGAGCTCGACCTCTCGCAGACCGAGCTCGCCCGCCGCTCGCCGTTCGATGCCGTCGTGGCGCGACAGTGTCGCCGCCTCGACTCGCAGCTGCCGCTCATTCTCGAGCTGCCGCTCGAGCACCCGCTCGAGACGCAGCACCTCGTAGCCCACGTCCCAGACCTGGCTCGAGATCCAGACATAGGCGAGGATCCCGGCCGAGAGCGGCAGGGCGAGGGCGAGGACCGCCAGCAGCTCGCGCCGCAACCGCCGGTCGCGATCACGAACCAGGTAGACATTGGCCACCGGCCGGCGAAGCGAATAGGCGCTCTTCAAGGCCCTACAACCTCCTTGCCGAGCGCAGGCGGGCGGAGCGCGCCCGCGGATTGACTGCGACCTCGGCCTCGCTTGGCCGTACGGGCTTGCGCGTCAACACTTCGAGCAGACGAGTCTCCGATCGCGACCGCCCCGTGACCTCGTCGATCTCGCCGCGGGCCAGGTCGCGCAGGGTGTTCTTGACGATCCGATCCTCGAGACTCTGGTAGGAGATGATGACGAGCCGCCCGTCACGCTCCAGCAGATCCGCCACCTGACCCATGAGCCGCTCCAGCCCCGAAAGCTCCCGGTTGACCTCGATCCGGAGCGCCTGGAAGACCTGCGTCGCCGGATCGATCCGGCGCCGACCGTAGTGGCGCTTGGCCCGGTGAATCACCTCGCGCAGCTCGCTCGTGGTCGAGATTCCACCCTTTCGGCGCGCCGCCACTATCGCTCTGGCGACTCTGCGAGCCTGCCTTTCCTCTCCGTACTCGCTGAAAATCCGCACCAAGTCCGCCTCCCCGTAACGGTTCACGATTTCCCCGGCCGTCGGCCCGCTGTCACCCATCCTCATGTCCAACGGTCCTTCGAGCCGGAAGCTGAAGCCACGCTCCGGCGTATCCAGCTGCAGAGAGGAGACGCCCAGATCGGCCAGTACCCCCTGGACCTTCTCGACTCCAACGCTCCGGAGCAGCTCTGTCGCATCACCAAACTCTCCCTGCAGGTAAAGCACGCGTCGGCCGAAAGCCGCCAACCGACGTCGCGCCCATTTGTGGGCGGCGGGATCGCGGTCGATCCCAATCAGGCGCAGCGTCGGATTGGCCGCCAGCAGTGCTCTCGCGTGTCCTCCCAACCCCAAAGTGCAATCCACGAAGGTCCCCCCGCGCTCGGGCTCGAGGTATTCGAGCGCCTCGCGCAGCAGAACCGGGACGTGGGCCGCATCTGTCGACCTACCCCTCCCTTTCCGTATTGCCCCACGACCCATGCGCGCCGCCCATCGTCAGATCCCTCGATCCGACAGATAGCCGAAGTCGTCATCGGTGAAGGGCTGTTCCTCGAAGCGCTCGACCAAGCGCTCGTGGTTCCACACGACGAGATGATCGAGACGGGCGCTGACCACGACTTCGCCCGTCATCCGCGCGCTCTGGCGCAGAATCTGAGGCAAGACCACCCGACCCTGCTTGTCGAGGGTCGCTTCCTGACCGAAGTAGCTCGTGCGCTCCAAGAAGCGCTGTTTGACCTGATCGGTCTTGGGCAGGGCAGCGAGCGCTGCTTCGATCTCCTCCCAGACCTGGACCGGGTAGATGTGGACAGAAGTACCGCGGACGGACGTGATGAAGACGTCCGGCCCGTAGCCGGACTCCAATTGACGCTTGAACTCCGTTGGGAGCTTCAGCCGTCCTTTGTCGTCGATCTTGGTCGCAGAGCTGCCACGAAACACCGTTCACCGCCCACAGGAACTAGAGTTTCAGCGGTCACTCTACCAATGTACTCCATTTTTGTCCATTTTCATCCACCTCTGCGCCATGGGCGTGCCCAGGTGGAACTCAGGGCGTTTCCTGGCGGCAGAAGGTCGGCCGACGGGCGCTATTCGAGACTCGCGCCAGAGCCAGCAACGCCCTGGAGCTCACCCAGCGCATCGCTGACGCCGGCACGGGTCGTTCTGAAGCCCGCGGCCTCCGGCGGCGGGTCGATTCGCACGTAGGAGGCCTCCTCGAACTCGGTCAGCATCTTGGTCACCGCGTCCTGCTGCAGACGTGATATTTCGAGACCATAGACCTGATCCTTGACGTCGACGAAAGGTTTCACATGGGCATCCTCGGCGGCCACGACCTGAACCACATGAAGGCCGCCGCGACCCGGGATCGCGGGGCTGACGTCGCCAGCCTCGAGAGACCAGACGACCGGCTCGAGCTCAGAGGCCAGATCGCCTTTCTCGACCCATCCCAGATCGATCGAGTCGGTCGTCTCCCCGGCTTCGCTGTGCGTCTTGGCCCAGGTCTCTAGATCGACCCCCATTTCCAGCACCGTCGCCGCCTCGGCGGCAAGAGCCATCCTCGCCGCTTCGTCCAGGCCGCTCGAGTCGAGCACCATGATCGAGCGCAGCTGCATCCTCCGCGGCACGGCGAATTCCTCCAGGTGGCCTTGGTAGTAGCGTCGCAGGTCCTCCTCTTCGAGCTCGACTCTCGATTGCAGCTCGCGTGCGGTGACGTGCCGAAGAATCAGATTGCGCCGTGCCTGGCGCCGCAGGTCGGCTCGCGTCAAGCCAGCCTGAGCGAGAGCTGCCTCGAACCGCTCGACGTCGTCCAAGCCGTTCGCCTCGCGCATTCGCTGCATCGCGTCCTCGACCATCTCCTCGGTCACCTCGAGTCCGAGATGGCTCGCTCGCGACAGCATCAGCAACTCGTCGAACATCTCGCGGAAAACGCTCTCGCCCAGGCTCGCCAAGTGCCCCGAGCGCTCCGCCTCGGGCATCTGCGCTCGTTGTAACGACCGCAGGCGCTCTGAGTACCGCGTCCGGTAGTCGTGGAGCGTCAGGATGTGGTCGTTGATCCGCAGCACGACACGATTGGTGTCGGCGACCACGGCGGACGCCACCAGCAGCAGGCAGAGCACGAATCTGGTCTTGATCATGGTGCAGGGGAACTCCGGCGGTAGTTTCCTTGGTAGTCGAACGGCAGGTTCTGCGCGAAGACCGCGACATTGTAGCGCTCGGTCGCCGCGGCGACCAGCTCGGAGAGAGCTCGATCGGCGGCTTGGAGCTCGAGTTTCCGGCGGATCCTCGGTGCGGCCCTTCGGAGGCTGAGTTGCTCCTCCCGCTGGCGCCGCGTCACCTGGAAGATGAAGAACCCATAATCCGCCTCGACTATTTCGCTCACCTCTCCCTCGCCCAGGGAAAAGATCGCCTCGGCGAAGGCGGGTGGAACTCCGTCCCGCGTCAGATCGGATTGCTCCCATTCGCCCGATTCCTCTCCCTGGACGCTGCGCGCCACCTGCTCGAACGCCTCGCCCCTGCGCAGCCGCTCGAGCGCTTCCACCGCCCGAGCCCGATCGTCGACCAGAATCTGCCGCAGATCGACGCGCTCCTGCAGGTGGAATTCTTGGGGATGCTCGCGGTAGTACTGGTCCACTTGCCCGTC